>JAJCYX010000387.1 GCA_029262715.1 Chloroflexota bacterium | reverse complement strand
GAAGGCGCAGGGATATCACTCCGGCAAGGCCGAGGTCACCGACGAAGAGGTTCACACGGCTGGCGAGTTGCTCTTTTCGAGCGACGCCACGGTGATGACACCATCAGATGTGGTGATCGCTCGAGAGTTTGATGAAGACTCGACTCCTCAAGTCGTGGATATCACTGATGTGCCAGACGACTTCCTTGTGTTGGATATCGGCCCGGAGACGAGAGCTGATTACGCTGAAGAGATAATTGCCGCCAGGAAGATCATCTGGAACGGACCAATGGGCGTCGTTGAGTGGCCTTCTTTCGCAGAGGGAACATATGCGGTGGCTCGTGCGATCGCAGCCGTGCCGGATGCGTTCAAACTTGTTGGCGGTGGGTCAACCGTTTCGGTGATCGAAGAGCTGGGATTGCGGTCCGAAATCACGCACGTGTCCACTGGCGGCGGCGCGTCACTCGAATTTCTTGAAGGCAAAACACTTCCCGGTGTAGCAGCCCTGGATGACGCCTAGTTGACGAATTGAGACACGACCAAGAGGAACATATGAGCAGCAGAAAGCCTGTCATCGCAGGCAACTGGAAGATGAACACGACGCCTGCAGAGGGACAGACACTTGCGAAGGCCATTGCAGATGGGACCCGGGAAAGTCCGAACGTCGAGGTGATCGTCTCACCGCCATTCACTGGCCTTTCGGATGTTTCGCAGGCGGTGGCAGGAAGCAACGTACAGGTTAGTGCGCAGAACGTCTCATCCGAGCAGTCTGGCGCGTTCACTGGCGATGTCTCCGTTTCGATGCTCGAAGGGCTGGCATCTCACGTCATCATTGGACACTCAGAGCGGCGCGGATTGTCATGCGAGACTGACGGGGTTGTGGCTGCCAAGGCGGTTGCTGTTCAAGCTGCCGGGATGACTCCGATTCTCTGCATTGGTGAAACCGAGGACATCCGCAAACTTGGCAATCCCGTCGAGTCTGTCAGAAGCCAACTGCGCGACAGCCTGGTCGGTGTTTCTGACTGGGAATCGCTGATCATCGCATACGAACCGGTCTGGGCGATTGGCACAGGAGCGGCGGCTTCACCACAGCAGGCCCAGGCGATCATTGGCGAGATTCGACAGGAACTCGAGCAGCTGGCCGGGCCAGAGGCCGCTTCCAAGATTCGCATTCTCTACGGAGGAAGCGTCAACTCAAATAACATCGGTCCGTTTGTTGACCAACCTGACATTGATGGTGCACTGGTTGGCGGAGCTAGCCTGCAGGCCGACGAGTTTGTACGCATCGTTGAGATGACGGCCCGCCTGGAAAACAAAACGGCCTGAACCGCACCGCTCAAGCATCTCCTTTGAAGAACAGATCGCCCGGAAAAAAAATCGTCTCGCTTGTTGGTGCAACCGCTTCCGGTAAAAGCGCTGCCGCCATTCTCGTTGCGCAACGCTTTTCGGGCGAAGTGATTAACTCCGACTCCCGGCTGTTCTATCGTGGAATGGAGATAGGCACAGCGATGCCGTCGGATGTCGAATTGAGTTCAGTACGGCACCACATGGTTCGGTTTCTCTCTCCAAACGAGAGCTACAGCATTGCAGAATTTCTGGCTGCTGCGAGACAGGCCATTAACGATGTTCACACTAGCGGTACTCTTCCCGTGATCGCAGGCGGGACCGGCCAGTATGTGTGGGGTCTACTTGAAGGCTGGCAAGTCCCGGAGATTCCACCAGACCTTGAATTGCGAGCCTTGTTAGAGCAGGAGCTTGAAGAACACGGTGTCGATGCGCTCTACTCCCGGCTGGTGCAGCTTGACGCTGACGTGGCTGCAGGCGTTGACGGTAAGAACCATCGCAGGGTGATTCGCGCGCTTGAGCGGATTGCGGCAGGGGCCGGAACTGCGAACAGAACAAAAGTTGATCCGGGCTTCGACTCGCTGGTAGTCGGGCTGCATGTAGAACGTGCCGAGCTGCACCGGCGGATCATAGCGAGGGTTGATGAAATGCTGGCAGCCGGCTGGGTCGATGAAGTCAGGCGACTGCTTGATGGTGGCGTAGATTTCGATTCGCCTGCGTTGTCCGCTATTGGCTACCGAGATATAGCTGCGGTTGTCAAAGGCAAGATTGCCATCGAAGAGGCTCGGGAACGTACAATTCGCGCTACGAACCGGCTTGTGCGACACCAGAACAACTGGTTTAAGCAGACTGATCCGCGAATCAAGTGGATCGATGTGACCGACGGCGATCTGTCGCGGCTTTTAGAACCAGTGGAAGCCTGGTATCGGGACTCTAATTAGTTTCAGGAAAAAAGATGACGATTCCGTTTGTGAAGCTCCAGGGAGCGGGCAACGACTACATCGCGATCGATGGCCGCGGCATTGACCGTGACTGGGGTCAACTGTCTGTTGAAATGAGCAAACTGGCCTTCGGAGTTGGATCGGACGGCATCGTCCTGGTTCAGGAACCGCAAGAAGCCGCGGCGGCAAGCGGGGCGCAGGTAAGAATGCGCGTCTACAACCCGGACGGCTCCGAAGCAGAGATGAGCGGCAATGGAATCAGATTGTTTTCGAAATTTGTGATCGACCGCAAGATCGCTGTTCCCGGTATCGCCGGACTTATGGTC
>JAJCYX010000386.1 GCA_029262715.1 Chloroflexota bacterium | reverse complement strand
GATTCATCATTTTGACCGATTCGCCGGAACAGTATTTGGTTCGCAGCATCAAAACACCGGTAACCTGATCCGGAAACTGCTGCCCCGGCCATTGGCTCGAACACTTGTCAGTGAACTCGGCTTTCCCGTCACAGCTCAACCGTCTAGCATCTCGTTCGAACACTGGCTGGCCATATTCAAATTGACTGAATGGAGTCGACAACAATGATCGTTGACACGCACGTTCACATTTGGGAGATGCCCCCGATCGCTCCCATCGGCCCCACGGCACCGCGCTGGACCGCTGAGCCATCCGCATCAGGCACTGCCGAGATGCTTCTCGAAGAGATGGACGCAAACGGTGTCGACAAAACAGTGCTCGTCCAGACTTCGTTCTCAACATGGGACAACGGCTACGTGGCAGAAGCGGCCAAACGGTTTCCGGACCGATTCGTATCTCAAGGTCTGATCGACCCGCTCGACCCTGAGAATGCGCAGCAGGCTGCGTACTGGATGGACGAGCACGGCATGACCGGCTTCAGGTTCCATCCGATGTACTACAACGTAGACGATCCGGCTGAGGGCGAGATCCTTACGAAGCCGGAGAACGATGCCATGTTCAAGGCGATCGAAGCGCGAGAGGGCATCGTGCAGATTCATTGCAGGCCGAGCTACGCCGCCCAGATGGACACGGCCGCAACTCGCTATCCCGGCACCACATGGCTCATTGACCACATGATGTATCCGGTTCCCGAGATGGCGGCCGATGGCTGGACTGAATACCGTCCGGTTCTCAACCTGGCGCGCCATCCGAACATCCTCATCAAGATCTCCGATGTGCACAATCGCTCCGATGAGCTGTTTCCGCATTCGGATATGCACGAGGTGGTGAAGATGGCGATCGGTGAGTTCGGTATTGAGCGATGCATGTGGGGCACCGGATATCCGGGCTATCACCGAGTCGAACACGGATGGCCAACTCTTGCAGACGAGCTGAAGATCATCAACGACGGGTTCGACTGGCTAAGCAACGAAGAGAAAGCCATGCTCCTTGGTGACAACGCCGCTCGCATCTGGGGTTTTTAAGGCTGCTCATCCCCTACGTCGCATTCCTGCGATAACATCCGATCCACGTAAATAAGACCAATAACTACACCCAGTAAATGGAACTCCAGATGACCCTGCAGCCCGGCACAGAAGCACCAGATTTCACCTTAAACGCCCACGATGGCAACGCCGTCACGCTGTCTTCATACAGAGGCCGCCGCATCATCCTCGCATTTCATCCCGCCAGCTTTACGGGAGGCTGAACGAACCAGGTATCAGGCTTCCGTGAGAAGCACAACGAGATCGCTGCAGCAAATGCTGAAGTTCTTGAGATAAGCGTCGACAATGTTCCTTCACAGAAGGCGTGGGCTGAATCTATGGGCGGGCTGGACTTCCCGCTCCTTGCTGACTTTCATCCCAAGGGCGCCGTCACGCAGGCGTACGGTGTATTCAACGAAGACCGAGGTGTTGCGATGCGGTCTGTCTTCCTGATCGACGAGAATGGTGTGATTCGAGACTCTGAGGTCTTCCCGCAGGGGATGATTCCGAACACAACCGAAGTTCTAAAGAAGCTGTCTGCTATCTGAGTGGCCTATCGCGCCAGCGTGCATGCGAGACTCGGGTAATGCCTGTGCAAATAGTTATCTCCGACTACGACCCTGCCTGGCCGGTTCAGTTCGAACGTATCAAGGCACACGTTTCTTCGGCACTCGGCCAGCTGGCAGTGGCGATCGAGCACGTTGGCAGTACGTCGGTGCCGGAACTCGCAGCCAAGCCAATCATCGACCTCGATGTTGCCGTTCCAACATTCACGGATATTCCCGAGGGCATCGAGCGCCTTGCCTCAATCAGGTATGAGCATCGTGGCGATTTAGGGATTGCAGGGCGAGAGGCGTTCGATACACCGACAGGTTTCCACCGACATCACCTGTACCTGGTGGCAGCAGATGGCAGGGAGTTCAAGCGACATGTCGCGTTCCGGAGTCGTTTGCGTCGGGACGACAATGCCAGGCGAGAGTACGAGCAGCTAAAACGACGCCTTGCGGTTGAGTACGCCGCAGATATTGCCAACTACTCAATAGCGAAGACGGAATTCGTAGAGCGAATTTTGGCCGAGGAACTGGGTACCAACCACTGATCTTGGGTCGCAAAAGAAGTACAGTGATCAGGCGCACGATCACGCCGACCGGGCTACCACCTGTGTAGATTTGGCCCGAAACTGGCCTCGTAGAACTCTGCGACATGCTCGCCCGGTGGAACAACAGCATCCAGCGCCGCATCGACCTCCGCATCCACCTCAACATCAATTGCTCCGAGGTTGTCCTGGAACTGCTCCAACGTTCTCGGTCCAACTAGGGGAGCCGTCACGCCAGGCCTACCCATCACCCACGCCAACGCCAACTGCGCCACCGTGCAATCTCTGGCCTCGGCAATTGGGCTGATCGCATCCACGATGTCCAGTACACCGTCGCTAAATCTTCGCATCATGTTCGGACGAGTTTCGTCTCCAAACCGAGTTCCAACAGCCTGTGATTTGGCTCGTACATACTTACCGGTCAGTCCGCCACCGGCCAACGGACTCCACGGTACCTGCGCCAATCCGTACGTCTCGCACATCGGCAAGTGCTCTCGTTCCATGCGCCTGTCAGCCATGTTGTAAGGCGACTGGTCAGACACGAACCGGTTTAGGCCGAGTTCTTTTGCAGCCCACAGCGACTCCACAACCTGCCACGAACCGAAGTTCGAGGTACCGATGTATCGCACCTTTCCTGCGCTAATAAGATCATCCATGGCGCGCAGTGATTCGTCGATCGCGATGTGAGGGGAAGGGCGATGGAACTGGTAAAGGTCGATATGGTCTACCTGAAGTCGTCGTAGACTCGCCTCACAGGCCTCGACAATATGCAGTCGAGAGTTACCTAGAGCGTTCGGATCATCAGAAGTTCGCCCGTTTACCTTCGTCGCAAGAAAAATCGAACCACGTTTGCCATTTCGCTTCAGAGCCTCGCCAACAACCTCTTCGCTCTTGCCTGCGTTGTAAACATTCGCCGTATCCAGGAAGTTGATGCCCGCATCGATAGCATGATCGATGATGGTGTAGGAATCCTCAGGCGAAGTTCTTCCGCCAAACATCATGCAGCCCAGAACCAGAGGGCTAACGTTGACGCCAGTGCGGCCGAACGGGACATAGTTCATCGATTTCTCCGGGGGCTTCGTTCGAGCAACATTCCTGTTCCAGACCGTGGATACTAACTCGATTTGCTAATCCGTAGCACTGAATCGGCGTATTCCACCAGTAAGGCTGACCTTCGGCTCAACATCCGATTCGCAAAACGGCAGGGCAGAGCTTGCGATCCAGCGTCTACCTCACATCATTGCCATCGGACCATATCCCCGCAACCCTGACTTCTCACGGTAAACTGAGCACCCGAACTCAAGAATCGACTGCTGGACCATCATTCGGAACAGCTACGGAGACCTAACCTTGCCATCACACTCGAAACTCAAAGTGCTCAACGCCGTTCACAACACCGGCATCGTGCCAGTGTTTTACAACGGCGATATCGAAAAGGCCAAAGGCATCGCTAAGGCATGTGTGGCAGGCGGAATCACGGTGCTTGAGTTCACGAACAGAGGAGATCACGCCTGGGAGGTCTTCTCAGAGCTTCACAAGTTCTGCCAGAAGGAACTGCCCGCGGCAATCCTCGGCGCAGGCTCTGTGCTCGATGCCGGAACCGCATCGATGTACATCTCGGCAGGTGCCAGTTTCATAGTCGGACCGGTCACTAACCCGGATGTCGCAAAGGTCTGCAACCGTCGTAAGGTCGCATATGTCCCTGGCTGCG
>JAJCYX010000385.1 GCA_029262715.1 Chloroflexota bacterium | reverse complement strand
GTGCTTCGTCGACCGCTACCGGACTTCTCAAGCGCGCTGGACATATCAAAGGCTGCGCGCTTGCTGGACTGGGAGCCGGAGGAGTCGTGGCGCGAAGGAACGCTCAAGGAACCGGAAAACTCTTCGCACGATAGGCCGCAGTACCAGGCACCGTGGACCAGGTAGTGAGCTAGCGAGCCGTTACGCCGCCGTCGACGGAGTACGCCTGGCCAGTTACGTACGACGCTACATCTGAGCAGAGCCATGCAACTAGCTGCGCAACCTCTTCAGGTTGACCGTAGCGCCCCTGGGGAACCCAGCGTTCGAGGCGCTTTCTCGTTTGGTCGTGCGCATTGTCGATCTCTTCCATCATCACGGTGTCGATGACGCCGGGGCAGACTGCGTTGACACGAATGCCAGCGCGTGCGTAATCGAGGGCCGCAGACCGAGTCAGGCCGATCACAGCGTGCTTGGACGCAATGTATGCGGGTCGGTCCATCGTGCCGCGAATTCCAGCGAACGATGAGTCATTGACGATTGCTCCACCGCCCTGCTCAACCATTATCGCCAACTCGGCCTTCATGCAGTTCCATGTGCCGCGCACATTTACGTCGAGAGTCCGATCAAGCACATCGTCATCGGTCTCATGCAGTTTGCCGGTGTCGATGAGTGTCCCGGCATTGTTGAACGCGCAATCGAGCCTGCCAAACTGGTCGACGGTTGCCTTGACCAGTGCCTGGACCTGGGCCGTGTCGGTCACATCGCTCTGAATGAACCTGCAGACCCCGCCGTTTTCAGATGCAAGCCGGGCAGTTTCCTCACCCTCAGCGACCCGACGGCCCGTCGCCACCACGTTCGCCCCCAGATTTGCCATGAGAATCGCTGTGGCTCTGCCGATGCCAGACGTTGCACCAGTTATGATTGCGGTCTTGCCTTCTAGCGAGAGATCTTTGGCCATACTGTCCGGGCTCCGTTTGGCGAATGTGTGACTCCGACTATTGGGCCAAGTGTAAACGGAACTGAACTGTCAGATGAGTATCGAACACAGGGTCATTACCGATAACGAGTTTGCGAACTGGCGCACGCTGGTAAGACGTGCGTTCAACGAACACGTTCATCCTGATGACATTGCGCGCCTGAGAGATGACAGGGCAGAATCCGACCGTCTTTTCGGAGCGTTCGACGGCGATGTTCTGGTCGGAACCGGCGGTACCGATTCGCATGTGATGACCGTTCCGGGTGGAGCTGAGTTACCGACCGCTGGGATCGCATACATCAGCACCATAGCGACACATCGCAGACGCGGCGTTCTCACCGGAACGATGAGAAAACTGCTTGAACAGTCTCGCGATAGGGAGGAACCGCTTGCCGCGTTATGGGCAAGTCAGGCGAGCATCTACGGAAGGTTCGGCTTCGGGCAGGCGACGGTTGCGGAGAAGTGGGAGATCGATCCTGCGCGGTCTGCGTTCGCACACATGCCCGGAACTCCCGGAAACGTGCGGTTCGTCAGCCATGACGAGGCGTTGCGCATCATGCCTGATGTCTGGAAACAGGCGAGCGGTTTGCGCGCCGGATCACTCGACCGTTCAGAGCGCAGGTGGAGATACAACTACTTTGATGATGAGCGTGTGCGTGGCGAGTGGAGCGGAATGTTCCACGTTGTGTATGAGCACGAAGGCAAGGCTGCAGGGTATGCGACGTATCGACTTAGCCCTCCTGATGGGGATGTAATGAAGATGAGTGTGCACGAATGCGTCGCCGCATCAGACTCCGCTCACGCCGCACTCTGGCGCTTTCTGTTCGATGTCGACCTCGTAGTGTCTGTGAGCGCGTCCGCGCAATCACCAGACGATCCGGTCTGGTGGATGCTGGCTGACCCGCGCAGGCTGAAGCGAACACCGGTTGATGGGCTCTGGGTCAGAGTGATCGACCCTGTAAAGGCGCTATCCGAAAGGACCTATTCCAGCTATGACAGGCTGGTGATCGAAGTCAATGACCGTTTCTTGCCAGACTCCGGAGGCGTGTTTGAGCTTGAGACGGGAACGGGCGGTGCCATGTGCCGTCGCTCAACTGCGATTCCCGACATTTCGATGTCCGCATCCGAGCTTGGAGCAACTTATCTTGGTGGGACTCGGCTTTCTGGGCTGGCACGTGCTGAGAGGGTGCAGGAGCACACGGCCGGATCTGTTGAACGATTCGACCGGATGTTCATCGCCGAGCGGGCGCCGTGGTGCGGTCACCACTTTTAACCACTGCTTCACAGCGGCTTTCTACGGGCGATAGATAAGCTTGATGGTCGCACGAAAACAACAGACGAAAAAGACTAACCTGACGTTATGAATATCGAGTACAGACGCCCGACAAAAGAGGAATGGCCGCTATTTGGCAAGGCCGTTTCACGCGGATTTGGGAACCACCCGCCGACAGATGACCGTTCGGTTGAGCGCTGGGAGATGTTCAGGCAGGCCCTGAGCCCAGTTGGTGCATGGGATGGTGATCAAGTCGTCGGTACGTCCGGCTCGTTTGTGAGCGAGACAACGATTCCTGGCGGTGCGAAACTACAAGCGGCGTTGGTGACGATTGTCACTGTTGCCGCAACACATCGGCGGCGCGGCATCCTGACGAACATGATGCGTCGACTTTTAGAGGAAGCGCACGAACGCGGCGAGCCGATCTCGACGCTGTGGGCCTCCGAGAGCATCATCTACGGCCGCTTCGGATTCGGTATGGCCGGTCAGCATCATGACTCAACGATCATGTCCGAAAAGGGTGTTTTCACTCACCTGCCCGAGATGAGTGGCTCCGTTCACTACGCTGACCGCGCAAGGATCAGAGAAATCGGCCCGGACGTCTGGACTCGAACAGCCGCCGTCCACCCGGGGATGCCGCAACGCAGTCCAGGCATGTGGCAGGGCGATATGCCGCTACCAGAGGCCGAGTCGAAGCCCGAGGACCGAAGGTTCTACGGCGTTTACGAGGAGAACGGGAAGGCTGAAGGCTACGTTTCCTATCAAACGATCGACAAGCAGTTCGGCATGGGCGAGAGCGATCTGCACATCAAGGAGTTCATCGCTGCGACCGACGTTGCGCATGCTGCCCTGTGGCGATTTATCCTTAGCATCGACCTGATTGAAGAGGTGAAGTTCGGGACGATGCAGGTTGATGATCCACTCTGGTGGATGTTGTCTGACCCGCGCCAGCTGAAACGAGTGCCGTACGACGCTATCTGGCTAAGGCTTCTCGATGTTGAGCGAGCGCTGTCAGCTCGCATGTACTCCAAACCGATCGATGTGGTGTTTTCGGTCGACGACGAGTTCTGTCCGTGGGTCGAAGGGAACTATCGGCTGACAGCAGACCCTTCGGGAAAAGCCGAGTGTAGGAAGACAGAAGACACCCCAGACATCGTGTTGCCAGCCGCATCGCTCGCAACATGCTATTTTGGCAGCGTGAAGTTCTCGGACCTTGCTCGGGCAGGACGTGCGGTGGAGAAAACCGCAGGGGCGCTGCTACAGGCAGACCGAGCCTTCGCCGCTGAAAGAGAACCCTGGTGTCCGCTGCACTACTAGTTTCACTGGCCTGACCAATGCCCATCTTCACGCCATCGCACCTCGGAAAGTGGGAATCGCTCTACAGCGACCTGCTGGATGGTGAGACTTCGCCGCTAACGGAAGAAGGCACGTGGATGCTGGCCGACCGCTCCGGCCTCGTGGCGGTTTTCGATGACGACGAGCCTGTCTACATTGGCTCTACAGAGAAGCTGGGACGTGAGCTGCAGGTTGCCGTTTCAGGCGGTGCCGAGTCTGAATTGCGGACACTCGTTGCGGTCAGTGAACTGGGCGCTTCGAAAAAGAACGCCTCGGCACGGGCGAAAAGTGGGCCGCTCGCAACACGCATCAGCCGCAAGCTGACGAAGATGCGTTTTCGCGTCGTGCCCGCCACGCCTGCCCAGATGACGATCATCGCCGATGCGTTCGCAGTGGTTGCAGACCCTCGTTACAACGGGCCCACTGCGCGCGCAAACGCGGCTCTGGATGCGCTGGCGAAGTAGTTAGAATTTTCGATTCAGACCAGCGAAACCGATACGAGCAGACACCGACCAACTACCTCAGGCCAACGATCACTCGTCTCATATCACCTAACAAAACATCGCCCCGGCTGGTAGCCGGGGCGATGTTTATTAAGTCAATTCAGCTTTAAGAGCAGGAAACTAGTCTCCTGCAAGAGTCTCGGACTCTTCCTCGACCCCATCAGCGTCCTGGTTCTTGAACATGCCACCGTTTCGGTAGCGACGACGCGCTGCCGGGTGGTGCCGCAGGAACGGAGGAATCGCCATCAGTGACGGGTCTTCGATCGCGTCCCGCGCAATGCGGTCTGCCTCGTTGTCAGATTCGCCTGCAACTTTAAAGCCGGTAGCGATCACCGTCATGCGGATCTCGTTCTCCATCGACGCATCGGTCACAGTACCGAAGATGATGTTCGCATCCGGGTGAACCCTGCCGGAAATAACCTCGGAAGCCTGGTGAACCTCTTCAAGCGTCAAGTCGCTGCCACCTGTGATGTTGAACAGCACGCCGGTCGCACCGTCAATGTCCACCTCAAGCAGAGGGCTGTTGATAGCCTCTTCAGCAGCTTCGGCAGCCCGGTTCTCACCGGTGCCACGGCCAATGGCCATCCAGGCAGGTCCTGCATTCTGCATAACAGCCCGTACATCAGCGAAGTCCAGGTTGATCTCGCCAGGAACAAGAATCAACTCTGCGATCGACTGCACGCCCTGGCGCAACACGTTGTCTGCCATCTTGAACGCGTTGTCCATCGTCAGGTTTTCGTCGCTCATCGCAATCAACCGGTCGTTCGGGATAACGATAAGGGTGTCGACTCGATCGCGTAGTTCCTCGATACCTTCAAGCGCCTTGCGCCTGCGGTGGGAACCTTCAAATCCAAACGGCTTGGTGACGACGCCGAGGGTCAGTGCGCCGATCTCCTGCGCAACCTCAGCAACTACAGGTGCACCACCGGTTCCGGTGCCACCACCCATACCGGCAGCGACGAATACAAGGTCAGCGCCGGCGAGTGCTTCCTTGATCGCTTCTTTGTCTTCTTCGTGACATGCACGACCCTTGGAAGGGTCACCACCGACACCGAGTCCCCGGGCAGTGTTGTCTCCAACCCGCAATTTGGTCGGTACGGTGGAAAGCTCGATCGCCTGTTTGTCTGTGTTGACGATGATGTATTCGGCGCCGGGGATCGGCTCCTTGTACATGCGTGTGACAGCGTTCTGGCCGCCGCCACCTACACCGACCACTTTGATGGTGGCGGTCCCGACTCGTTCGGGTGAAATAGTCTCGAAGTGCTCGGGCATGTTCCGTCTCCCGGGAGATGCAAATTCACACCGTAGAGTGCCGGTTTCAGATAAAACGGCGTTTCCGTTGCGCTAAGAATGGCAGGTGAGGCAAAGTCTAGTGTGAGCGGCCTCCGAAGCTCTCCAATAATCAGGTTCGCGTTTGAGCAACTTTGCGCGATCCGTC
>JAJCYX010000384.1 GCA_029262715.1 Chloroflexota bacterium | reverse complement strand
AGATTCTGAATCAAGTTCAGAATGACAGATCCGGCCGTTCGGCTTAGCTCAAAGCAGTGTCAATATGACAACCCGCTCGGCAGCTGGCCGCCTCGCCAACTAGACCGGCTCGGCCTGCCTTCTAAACCGCCTGAACGGCGCGCTCATGACCTTGCCGAGCGTGCCTGAGTCCCAGGCCACGAGCAGGTTTGACGCAACGAAGATCGAACTGTAAGAACCTACGACCACACCGGTGAGCAACACAATCAGGAAGTCCCGTAGTGTCGGACCACCGAATAGCAGCATCGCAAGAATCACGGTAGCGGTCGTAATGCTCGTTGCAAGCGACCTTGTGATCGTCTCATTGATCGACAGGTTCACGGTATTCCTGAACGGCCTGTTTGGCGCGATCAGTGTGTTTTCACGCAGCCTGTCGAAAATGACAATAGTGTCGTTCACCGAGTAACCGATGACAGTGAGAATTCCCACGATGAAGATGGCATTGACCTCGACACCCAGCACCTCACCGAGGATTGCGAATACGCCCAGGGTTATAGCAACGTCGTGACCCAGCGCAACAACAGCCGCAATTGCGTATCGGTACGAACTTGGCACAGAGCGGAACGCCCAGATGATATAAAGCATCACGAAAAAGGATGCGATAACCACGGCTGAAATAGCGTTTCTTACGGTGTCGTCTGCAACAGACTTGCCGACAGTCGTCGTATCGAGGATCGTGGGCGCCGTTCCAATTCGTTCGGCCACGATAGCGCTGATTTCGTCCGCCTCGCCTTCCTGAATCTCAGAGATTCGGATCAGGAACTCGCCTTCGCCAAGGCTCTGAACGATCGCTTCTTCGTGGTCTGCACTTGCCACCGCTGCACGCACATCGTCCGTTTCGGGAGTGACACCGTCAAAGGCGTACGTGAACGTCGTGCCTGACTTGAAATCAATTCCAAGATTCAGACCCGGGACAAACAGCAACGCGATGGATGCGATGACCAGCGCCGCGGATATGTAGCCGACTACTCTGCCTTTGCCGATGATATCCATCTAAGCGTCTCCGTCGGCATTGGCCGTATTCGCCATGCCGGCATCCTGCACAGGCACGAACAGACTTGTACGTTCTCCCAGGCCCGTGCGGGCAACCAGCCTGAGCAAAATTCTGCTGGCAAAGAACGCAGTGAACATCGAAAGCAACACGCCGATTCCAAGCGTCAGCGCAAAGCCTTGCATGATGCTGGTGCTGAACCGGTCACCGAACCAGAACAGCACGAGCGCTACTAGTAGAGTCGATACGTTACCGTCCCGGATAGACGGCCATGCTCGGTCGAAACCGGCGTTGATCGCAGGGAGAATGCTGCGCCCTGTGCGTAGCTCTTCCTTAATGCGTTCGGCAATCAGGATGTTGGCATCCACCGCGAATCCAAGAGAAAGGATTAACGCTGCCGCTCCCGATAGGGTCATCGTCACTGGAATCAGCTTAAATATCGCCAGCAAGACAATGGTGTAGGTCACCAGCATTATCGCCGCAAGGACGCCAGGAACCTTGTAGTAGAACATCATGAACGTCAGAAGCAGCGCCAGTCCAACCGCACCAGCGACAAGGCTCTTGCGTAGCGACTCTTCGCCGAGAGTCGCATCAACGTTTCGCTCTTGGATGAGTTCGAGCGTGGCGGGCAGGGCACCGGCTCGCAGCTGGATTGCAATGGTCCTTGCACGTTCAGCAGTGAAGTCCGGACCCTGAATGAATGCGCGACCACCGGCGATTCCCTGGCTGGCTCCGGGTGCAACTAGCTCCTCGCCGTCAAGGAAGATCGCAAGCAGGTCTCGGTTTCGGGCAATACGGTCTGTCAACTCGAAAAATGCGTCGCCACCATCATCGTTGAACACGATGTTTACGACAGGTCGAGACACTCCGGGCTGCGTGCCTGCGAATGCGTCAACCAGATCATCAGGGTCGATATTGGTCTCTTGCTCGTTGTAGAACCGTGGGTCCTGGCAACGTGCGGTTACCCACTCCTCCAGAGTCAAACCCTCTGGCGGCCAGTCAGCCTCGTCCACATTGGTTGGCCGGGCCAGTGGTCCGCAGACCCGCTCTCTGAACTCAAGCAGCGCAGTCGAACCGATTAAGGCCTTCGCCTCTTCAACGCCGCCACCGACCGTCCAGCCGGTGATGTTTCTCTGGGGAGACCAGACCGAGACGATGCCAAGTTCCCTGACCGAATCTTCGATCACATCAATATCTGCGGGAATCGGATCGCCGTTCTCGTCGACGCTGGCCTGCTTGAGGCCAACCAACTCGATCGTGTACTGACCTTCTGCAAGCTCTTCGATCACAGCATCGGGGAAACCGGCGTCAGCTACAGCCGCTAACACCTCTACCCTGGAAGGCACAACGGTCACTGGCGGAGGCTCCGGTGTAGCAGTCGCCTGAGGATCCGGGGTCGTGGTTGGCTCAGGAGTAGCGGAAGGATCTACATCATCGTCAGGCGTGTCCACAATTTGTGGGGTGTAGACCAGGAACACAATCGCAGGGAACGCTGCTTCGATCAGCGGCCGCCACTCGTCGGCCTCACCCTCTCGAGTCACATTGCCGTCCCTGTCAATCTCAGGAGGACGAATCGAGTCGAGCTGGACGGTAAGTGAGAAGTCATCATCTTCTTCGATAACGTCAGCGTCAGACCTGCCAAGGCCGTCCGGGACGGGCGCTCGGAAAAAGTCCTCAAGCTGATCCCCTGTAACGGTGCGAAATCCCTGGAACGACTCAAAATTGATGTTGAGGCTGGCACCACTTTGACCAGGAATCTGTATGAGCACGCGATCAGCAGGCTCGCCAAGCGCCTGCACAGTGGCTTCACTCACACCGAACTCATTAACCCGGCTATCGATGATCGTCCGAACAGCATCAACATCGTCGGCGGAAGGGATACCTCCGGCCTCAGGGATGACCCGATAGACAAGGTGGGTTCCGCCCTGGAGGTCAAGACCGAGGCTAAGACCAAGGAATGAGTCTTCCTCGCCGCGTGAGACCGAGTTGCCAAATGCACTCAGCCTGATCTCGGGGATTGCCAAAACAGTCGCTGCAACCGCCAAAATGACGGCCAACACGAACAGTCCGCGGTAGCGTGTGATCAACCGATTCTTCCTGAATGGACGCGAAAAGCGCCGCAATATGCGCGGCGCGGAAAATAAATACCTTTGCCGGACCTGGCAATCAAGTTTGCCGTGACCTGTTGGTCGTTCGGCAACATCGAGCCATGTTTTAATCCGTCGAGGAGTATATC
>JAJCYX010000383.1 GCA_029262715.1 Chloroflexota bacterium | reverse complement strand
GGGATCTCGTAGCCCACAGTGTCCCGGACGACTCGCACGTATTCGACGATCGCCTCAATACCCCTTTCGGTCACCTGGATACCGGTGAATGGGTGCATCGTGTTCGCAACCTCGGGCATTGGCCTGCTCGCAACAACGCCGCCCTCAACCATGTCCGCGATCCAGATGCCAATGTCCATCTTCAGGAAGGTGAAGCCGCGGTCCATGCGGGCCTTGAGCGACTGACCCATCTCAGCCGGGTCCTTGAGCGAAGGTGTGTCTGCGTATACCCGGATCTTGTCCCTGAACTTGCCTCCGGCCAGCATGTACGCTGGAACGCCGTACGCCTTGCCTGCAAGGTCCATCAGCGCCATCTCGACTCCGCAGACGCCGCCGCCAAGCCTGCCGTGTCCACCGAACTGCTTGATGACTCGGAACAGCTTGTCGACATTGCAAGGGTTTTCGCCGAGAAGGCGGCTCTTGAGCATGAGGGCGTAACGGGCGGACGCGCCGTCCCGTACTTCGCCGAGACCGACAAGTCCCTGGTTCGTGTAGATGCGGATGATGGGCCAGCGCCAGTTGCTGTGTCCGACTACGGAGATGCGCATGTCGGTGATCTTCAGGTCTGACGGGTTGGAAGAGGTTCGGACGCCTTCAAGATGAGATTCGGTCGTCAAGATTTTGTCTTTCTGCCGTAAATGGGCGTGTCTGAGCAACGTTGGCCACTTCGGCCACGTCGGGCGAATTAGAGTTCAGGGCCGATAGTTGTGAAATGTGCCGACACATTATGCGGCAGATTGTGCCCCTGAGCACGATTCACGGCTGCGGAACGCTGGATTTCACAGATGTTTCGGTCAAGGTCGGTGCTGCGGGTTCAGTTTCGTCGCTGGTCGGTGATCAATAGACGCCAGCTGAA
The DNA here is from genome assembly GCA_029262715.1 of Chloroflexota bacterium. Taxonomy (GTDB): domain Bacteria; phylum Chloroflexota; class Dehalococcoidia; order Lucifugimonadales; family Lucifugimonadaceae; genus JAJCYX01. The sequence goes on along the minus strand of JAJCYX010000383.1, from coordinate 7,152 downwards.
CCCGTCCAGTTCCTGCTGCGTCATGTGATTTGAGTAGACGATATCTCCGGTAGCCGCGATCCATGCGTTGATCGCTATCAGCGCATCTGGGTCCTCGGTGCTCCGCTGCACCTGGAAGCTTGCGGTGGTGGTTCTACGGATTCCGCATTCGGGCCCGGTACACCGAATGTTACGAAGACCAAGAATCGACGATCCCGGTTGTGGAGGCGGAGAGGTGTCTTCCCGCACCCACATCGCGATAGTCTCACTGGTGCCATTGATGAGTGAGAATTCGTGCTGCAGTCCGATAAGCCGGGAACGGTCCTGGAATCGCTGCTCGATTTCCGCTACACGCGTGGCCCGTTCCGAGTCGATTCTGAGCCCGAGAAACCAGATCAGTCCGATCAGCCCTGCCACGATGAATACAGCAGCGAAGATAGATCGGCCGAGGCTCTGGCTCTCGTAATCGCCCATCGGAGCGCTGTCGAGAACCCTGCGCCAGAAGCGCTGTGTTCTCGTATGTTCGTCTCCGGGGTCGTTGTCAGGCGGCTGGTATCGCATGTTTGTCAACTGGCAGGTGCGGAGAGTACAGGTTCACCGCTGGTCGGAGATAGTCAACTGCCAGTCCGCCGCTTCTATCTCTTCTATTGAGAATTCGTTTGAGTACAGGATTATGCCTGTCTCGTTCGACCATGCTGTCACGAGAAACGGAGGATATGCGCTGTCAGACTTTTGGTCGAAGGTCCAGGAACGGGTGATTCCGTGCTGGATGCCGCATTCGGGCGGTGAACATTCAGCGGGCCGAAATATCGAGATCGGGACTCCTGATGAGGGAGGGTCGATGCCTCTCCTGGCCCACACAGACACGGTTTGCCCGGTGTCGTTTGTGACGCCGAGTTCTTTCAGGAGGGCCTGCTGCTTGCGATCGGCTTCAAGCTCCCAGTCCCAAAGTAGGATAAGCCCGAGGAAGAACACGATGAATGAGCCCATCACGATGAGCATCGTTCGAAAGTCGGACTCCGCCTCCTGATCTGAACGCATGGTCACGGGATTTTACGGGAGTTGCGGACAGCCGGGTGGAGGCGCAAGTCCTACCCCATCACTTCTCGCACGGCCGCAATTACCTTGTCTGGTGTTGGGTAGACGAGGGGTTCCAGGGCTGGGGAGTAGGGGATGTTTACCTGCGCTGAGGCTACGGTGATGATGGGGGCCTGCAGGGACCAGAAGCCTTTGCGGGCGACTATCGCTGCGATCTCGCTGGCAGCACTGCATGTTGTGTGAGCAGGGTCAACCACTACCAACCGTCCCGTGCGCTCCACCGACTCCAGAATCGCTACCTCGTCCAACGGCACCAGAGTTCGAGGGTCGATCACCTCACACTCAATGCCCTCGATCGCAAGTTGGTCAGCTGCCTTCATCGCATGGTCAACACCGCCTGCTATACCAACAATGGTGCAGTCGCCGCCGGTACGCAGCGTGTTAGCAACGCCGAACGGCACCAGGAAATCGGGGTCGTCAGGCACCTCGCCACGAGAGCTGGATGCGATGCCGTCTTCGAAGATCAGGCAGACGTCGTTGCTGCGGACGGCGGACTTCATCAGGCCTTTGGCGTCGTACGGGTTGGTGGGGCAAATGACCTTCAGGCCGGGCGTGCTCATGAAGATGTTGTAGTTGCGGTCTGAGTGGTGTGCCGCCGCGCCGCGTGCGTAAAACATGCGTGCTCGGAACACGACCGGGAGCGTGGCCTGCCCACCGAACATGTAGCGCATTTTTGCGGCCTGGCTGATCATCTGGTCCATGCCGACCCAGAAGAAACTGGTGACGGTTTCAACGATTGGCCGCAGCCCACAGAGCGAAGCACCGAGCGCGGCTCCGAAGAAGCCGTTTTCGGAGAGTGGTGTGTCGATGACGCGGTCTTCACCGAACTCTTCGACGAGGCCTGCGCTGGCGCCGTATACGGAAAGCCGCAGGTCTTCGCCCATGACGATGACGGTTGGATCACGCCGCATCTCTTCGGCTGTGGCGGCGGCGAGTGCGTTGATGTAGTTGATTTCTGGCATTTCTTTTTGTTTCGTGCAGCAAGGCAGCAGGCTGCGATTTCAGCGGCATAGCCGCGTTTTCAGTTGATGGACGGTTCTCGATGTGTCCAGTCGGTCTCTGCTCGATATCCTTCGGTTTGTCATTCTGAACTTGATTCAGAATCTCTCTCGTGGCCGTATTTCAGCGGTCAGATCCCTCCGCTATGGTCGGGATGACACCCTTCGACGAACTCAGGATGACAACCGGGCACAACGAAAACGCGGCTACGCTGCTGAAAATGCAGCTTGCTGCCTAGCCGTCGTCTGCGTACATGTCTTCGAATAGCGCTTCTGGTTCCGGGTAAGGGCTGTTGCGGGCGAACTCCAGGGCATCGGCAATCTCGGCTCTTGCAGCGTTCTCAATCTCGTCGCACTCCGCCTCAGTTGCTATGTCTCCCTTCAGCATCGCTGCACGATGAATATCGAGTGGATCACGCTTCATCGCTTCGGCAACCTCTTCATCAGAGCGGTATGCAACCTTGCGGATACGATCAAGACCCAGCGAGTGGTCTTCGAAGCGGTAGGTCATGCATTCAACAAGCGAAGGCCCATCACCGGCCCTTGCGCGTGCGACGGCATGTGAGACCACCTCATGCACCGCAACGGCGTCCTGGCCGTCTACGGTCACTCCCGGCATTCCGTAGGCGGGTGCGCGGTCAGCGACGTTGTCCACCGAGACCGAGTTCTTGTATGAGGTGGTGATGGCGTACTGGTTGTTCTCGCAGAGGAATATGACGGGCAGTTTCCAGAGCGATGCCATGTTCATCGATTCATGACAGGCTCCCTGGTTTGAAGCGCCGTCTCCGAAGAAGACGAGCGAGACGAAATCTTTCTTGAGCACTTTGGCGGCGAGACCTGCTCCGGTTGCGATTGGCACGGACGATGCGACGATTCCCGATTCGCCGAGAATGCCGACTGAGAAGTCGGCGAGGTGCATTGAGCCACCTTTGCCTTTGCAAAATCCGTCGACCTTGCCGAGCAGTTCTGCCATTGCGCCTTTGACATTTCCACCTTTGGCAATGGGGTGCCCGTGGGAACGGTGGTTTCCGGCGATCCGGTCTTCGTTACGCAGCGCTGCGCAGGCTCCGACGGCCACCGCTTCTTCGCCGATGTAGGGGTGCGCAGGGCCGATCAGTTCACCGGCGGAGTGGATCTCAATAACGGTCTCTTCGAAGTACCGGATGAGGCACATCCGACGGTACATCTCATGCATAGCGGGATTGTCAGGAAGCATGCTTCGTTCTCTGCGGCACGGCTGGCAGGTGCGGATTTAGTGGCCGGCCGCGACTAATTGGGGTGGAGTGTTGTCTATCCGGCGGAGATTACCACCAGAAGCACGCATCTGGAGGGGTGTGGGTAAAAAAAATCCACAAAGGAAAATCGATCTAGGTCGTCATGCAATAATCAGCGGTCGATGATGAGAAAAAGATGGAATTCGAACGGAGTAGATATGATCGGCGCCGTTTTCGTCATGAAGATAAAACCGGGGCACAGGGAGCACTTGGTTGAGGCACTCGTGATGCATGGTCGCGCAGCCGCTGCGACTGAGCCGGGGTGCTTGCGTTTCGACATTTTTCCTGACCAAGAAAATCCGAACTGGATCTGGTTTTGCGAAGGGTACGTTGATCGAGACGCACTCAATGTTCACTTAAATGGTGAGTCCCACATCGAGCAGTGGGTCGAATTTGGGCGTGAGCACTGCATTGAAGAGTGGCCTCCGAAGTTGGCGACCGGTCTTGTTGAGGCGATCTGGTCATCAGCCGACGGAAAATGAATCAGTAACCCTGCCACGCATGCTTATCAAGCTCGCTTTCGATCAAGTCTGAGCCGAGCCTCGGCCGGTCCGACAGCTTCAGGCTACCGTTTGCGATCTCGAACGGATGCGTCATCAGGTCGTCACGCCACGGAGCGTCGTCTATCCGGCGGAGACTACCACTTCAAAACGGTTGCTGGGAACTGGTGTAGCGAACGACCAGATGTGTGTTGGACGATGAGGTTCGAAAGCATCCGAAGATCAGAACTCACTTCATTTGGATGGCATACTTGGCATGTGTGTAACGGATCGATCGACCGGGCAGAGATCCCACCAGTCACATTAACCAGGAAATTCGGAATATGGTCTTCTCGTTCATGCGCCGTCCGGACGCCGATCTATCGCTTGCCATTGATGGTGATTCGTCCCTACCCGGTGATGATGTAATGGTCAGGGTGAATTTGAGCTCAAATAAGGGACTCAAGGTGCGGGTGGGGACTGCCACCCTGGAGTGCGTCGAAACCTTCTGGAAAAACGAATACGATGCCGCAACCAGGACGACGAAGCTGAGAGAGAAATCTCAGAAATTAGTCGAATTGACGTCACCGGTGATGGGCGAAGTTTCCGTTCGCTCAGGGATTCCGCTGTCAGAAGAGGTCAAGTTCACTCTCTCTGCAGACGCCCATCGCACTGTGATCGGAGGGACGGTCAATATCGAATGGCAGGTCAAGGTTTCGCTGGATGTTCCCGGTGCGAGGGACCTGCATGAGGAAGAGGGCGTACTCGTTGTCCTGGAACGACCAGACGCTCGTGACCTGGACGAGCGCGAGCAGGACTACGCATCGCCCGTTGTGATTGACGACTCGTTCGACGAGTGCCGCTTGCGTATCGAGCTGCCTTCGAGCGACTACCGGCCTGGTGACACGGTCGAGGGAAGACTGCGGCTCGACGCACTCGAAGAATGTAGCTTTCCGGAAGTGCGAGTTGAGCTGATTCGGGAGGAAAAAGCAGGCGACAAGGAATCCGGCGATATCGTCGATACCACCACTCTCGAATCGGACCTCAATGTCAGGGCAGCACTGAGCAGGGAATGGCGGTTCAGCCTTGCAATCCCAGATGAGCTAATGCCCACCACATCTCATTCAAAATCGGTTCTGAGATGGAAGCTGAGGGGAACGCTGGCCCGTAGTCGAAGGCGTGACTATGCAGTAGAGGCTGAAATCGTTGTTTCATGACGGTGCTCCTTAGCTATTGAGGGGTGAGTTCGGACGACTATGAGTGGGTGAACACCAACCCAACCATTCTTAACCCAACACAACTTACGGCGGTGCCCGGTCACGCAACTCAGTGTCGTCTGGAATATCTTCGTAGCGGTACTTTCGTACTCCAGGTACCAGCCACCAGATGAGGCCGACCACGACCACCGATACCGCTCCGCCGAAAATCATCGTCGGCCCAGCTCCGATAAGCCCCGCGACAAGTCCGACCTCAAGCTGACCGACGTTGTTTGCTCCCATCGCTGCGAACGAGTGTGCGCTGCTTGCGCGACCGAGCAGGTGGTCAGGCGTAGTTAGCTGGACTACTGCCTGTCGCATCGTCATGCCGATAGCGTCGACGAGACCAAGCGAGCCAATGATCAGCAGTCCGAGCCAGAATATTTCGTTGATACCAAACGCCAGTAGCAATATGGCGTAGGCCAGAGTGGACACGAGAACGATTCTGCCCTTGTATTTCCAACGCCCAGTGAAGAACACGACAAAGCTGCCCGCTGCGCCACCAAGTGCGTTGGCAGAGTTGAGCGCCGCCGTTCCCTCTGGTCCTTTCCCGTACAGGCCCTCGGAGAAGACCGGGAAAAGCTCCCGGTAGAAGCTGACGACTGTCACACCGATGTCGAGCAGGTAGAGGCCGGGAAGGATGCGGTGTGACCTGACGAACAGGAAGCCTTCTTTAAGCGATGCGAGCGTCACTTTCCGGCTTCCACCGTCCGGCTGGCCTGACGCACGGATGAAGAGAGGTGTGATGAAGCTCAGGCTGGCTATGACGGCTGCGACCATGAAGGTGGTGGATGCGCCGGGGCCGGTGTAGAGCATGCCCCACGCAAGCGGTGCTCCGATGCTTGCCACCTGGAAAGATGCTGTCTGGACAGTGACGCCGTTAGTCAGGTAGCGGCGGGGCAGTACTCGGGGCAACATTGCAGGCCGGGCTGAGTTGCCGAGCATATTGAAGATGCCGACGACCGCTGTGACGACGAATATGTGCCATATCGCGAGCGCTTCTGTGAACGAAAGCACAGTTAGCACCAAGAGTGCGACAAATGACGCGGCCTGCGTCATGGCCATCAACCTCTTGCGATTGAACACGTCGGCAAGTGCTCCGCCGTATATGACCGCGGGCATCTGTATGAGCTGGACCGCTCCCAGCGCGCCAAGCAGAGCCGCGGCCGCTGCATCGCTGGATGCGTTGTCGAAGATCCACTGACCGCTGGTAATCATGCGCAGACGCATGGCGATCATCATGGTGATGCCGCTTAGCCAGAGGAATGTGAAGTCGGCGTAAAAGAACGAAGACCACGGCCTGATCGGCTTGTGTGATGCGTCGTCTGATTCGGTTACCGAGTTGTCTGGCAAGCTTTACGGCTTCGCTGGTTCTACGCTGGCGAGGAGGGGCCAAGCGTGCGCAAGTTGACCGGTGCGCTTACTGGACGGTCCCTGGTTATTGATGCGGTTGGAGTGGACTGCGGAATGGTAGCAGCCCGGACTGTACAGGATGGCAGTGGACGCTGACATACCGTGTTTCCTGGTGTGCCACAGGTTGCCGTTCAATTGGGTAGGCGATCACGCGAATTACGCTGGTTGCTGAGGTGTGTGTCCCAATCAGAGGTGGCTTACCGCAACTTATAGAACACGCCCATAAACTCAAACTTAAACCATTCACAACACCAAAATTAGGTTTTGGGGTCTACACATCACGCGCAACTACAACAGTTGATGAAACGCTTTGGTCGCTTGAGTTCCGATCATCCAATTCCAGAGAACGCGCTAAAAGTCGAATCCCGTACGAGACCGTACTTCAGGGCAGGGTGCGAACTAGCTCTGCTCTGTGTGGGCGTCGATCAGGTTGCCGATCCTGCGGCGAAGCTGACCAGACGAGATGGCACCGGGCCAGTCGTCGACGATCTCGCCACTTGGCAACACGAAGAAGGTTGATGGCAGGCTGTTCAGATTGAAATCGTCGAGAATGCTCGAACTGGTCGAGTTGCCGGCCGGGTAGCTGACACCGATCTCGCGAATCAGCGATATGCCGTCAGAGACTTCGCCGAGCCGGAAGAATGGCCCGATGTCG
>JAJCYX010000382.1 GCA_029262715.1 Chloroflexota bacterium | reverse complement strand
CGAATTCGGACGATTAACGAGGAGCTGGAGAAGTTCAACGAACGACTCGCCTCAACACCGCAGGTGATCGTACTGAACAAGATCGACCTGCTGGACGATGCAGAGTTGCAAGAATGGGTAGAGGACGAGCTGTACGCTGCGTTCGGTGATGACGCAAGTGTGATCTCGATATCGGCGGCCACTCGCGAAGGTATGGATCACCTGATAGCCGAGATGCGACGCCAGTTGATGCAACTACCTCGAGAATCTCAGGAAGATACGACCGAACACAAGGGACCCGTCCTGCGGCCTAAATCGATAGATTCTCGCAACTCCGTTGAGGTGGTCGACGAGGACATTTTCCGAATAATTCATCCCCGTGCAGTGCGGATCGCCCGCGGGAGCAACCTGGATGACTGGACAACTCTTGTCCAGTTTCAGCGTCGACTCAGCGACCTCGGAGTAACGAAAGAGCTAGAAGCGGTCGGGGTTGCTGCTGGTTCAACCGTCATCGTCGATGAAATGGAGTTCGAGTGGGACTGAGCGATGCCACCGATACCGGCTTGCGCCGTCGAATCGGCGTGTTTGGTGGCACGTTCGACCCAATACATAGCGGCCACCTGGAGATTGCACGATTCGCATTGGAAGCTGGAGCGCTCGATCTCGTGCTCATGGTCCCCGCCGGGAAACCGTGGCTTCGAGGAGAACCTCCTGTGGCATCAGCACAGCAGCGTCTGCGCATGACTCAGATCGCGGTAGCGAACGAAGATCAAATTCAAGTCAGCGATGTTGACGTGGTCCGTGAAGGTACGACGTACACCGTAGACATGCTGTCGGATCTGCGAACAAAGTACGGCAGCGATGCCGAACTTGTGCTGGTACTTGGAGCGGACTCCGCGCTTCAGATGAACCGCTGGGAACAGCCGAACGAGCTCCGTACCGGATGCAAAGTGCTTGTCATCGGTAGGCCGGGTGAAATCTGGCCGAACACTCTTCCCGATTCGCATCCAGCGCACGATGCCGAGTACCTGGAAGGCCCGATGCTAGACGTGAGCGCAACGGAGCTACGAGCGAAACTTGCAGCAGGTGCCAGACTTGCCGCGGGCGATGGCATAGGCGATAGTGTTCCAACCGGCGTGGAGCGATATATCAGAGAAAACGGGCTTTACAAGCTCGGCGGACCAGGGAGAGAGACAGACATGGTGCAGACGGCTTCTGGCGCAGATCGGCTACTGGGACGAGCAAAGGAGCTCGGGGCGCTGAAGTTCGGCGACTTCACGCTGACATCGGGACAGAAGAGCACATATTACTTCGACGGCCGCCAGCTTTCGCTGGACCCGGAGGGAGCAAGCATCATCTCCCAACTGTTCCTGGACAAGATCATCGAGGCGGAATGCATTGCGGCCGGTGGCCCAACAGTTGCCTCTGTGCCGATAGTCGGCGCACTGATGCTCAAGGCCTGGCAGGAACACGCTGATATCACCGGTTTTTTCGTACGGCCTGAAGCGAAAGGTCACGGAATGGGCCGCCAGATCGAGGGCGGGGTAACTCGTGGCATGCGAGTGGCTGTTTTTGATGACACGGTTTCGACCGGCGGTAGCCTCCTGGAGGCGATAGACGCTGTTCAGGCGTTCGGTTGCGACGTTGCACTTGTGATGTGCGTACTGGACCGCCACCAGGGCGGCAGCGATGAGGTAAAACGCCGCGGCCTGCCGTTCGTTTCGTTCTGGGAGGCAACGCCCGAGGGTGATGTGCGAATCACGGAGAGGTAAATCAGAATTCGTAATCCGCTCTTGAATCGGTACCCAGCTACTGCACTCCAATGAATCCATCGCGGTGGCATTCCTCGGCAACGTCCCAGAGTCTCCGCGGGAACAGCGGGTCTGGCAGTTGATCATCCCGAAGCACGAACCTGATGTCAGTCACACCGGGCGAAACGAAGGTGTGCGAGTAAGCCAGCTGGGCCGATTCGACGATCAGCCCGGTCTCTTCCCTAATCTCCCGCTCAAGACAGCTTTCAAGGCTGTCTCCATCATCCATCCTGCCGCCTGGCGCTTTCCAGAACGTGCCGAAACTCTCGCCCTGCTGAACAAGCAGCAAGCGTCCGGCGTCATCGAACAGCAACCCCTTGCAGTGAATTACGACATCGTTGAGCGGTTCGGCCATAAAAACCTCGGCGTGAGATGTAACGTCAGCCCACAGAGTACGCTTCCTAAGCTGTGAATCCGCCTGCGGAAACGGGCCTGGGAACCTTTTTGCTCCCCACCGGATAGTTGTGAGTAGAGCACAACGATGAGGATTCGGGTTACGTGGACCGAGTACTGACAAAAAGCATTGAGCGAGAGGCGATCGAGCGTTGCCAGCAAGGCGACAATGAAGCCTTTCGCCGCGTTCTCGACTTTCACGGCGACCACCTGTACCGAGTCGCTCTCCTGATAACGCGTGACGCATCACTTGCCGAAGAGGCTGTACAGGAAACATTGCTTGCAGCGTGGAAGAAGATCCGAGACTTCGATCTCGACCGGGATTTTCGACCATGGGTCAATCGAATCCTGATCAACTGCATTGGCAAGATGACCCGCCGAATGAAGTTGCCGACAGCACCGGTTGAGGATGCGCTTCCGGTTGCAGATTCTGCAGTTTCTCCCGAGGACTCCACTCTCAACTCCGAAACCTCGGCGATGCTGCAATCAGCACTTCGCACACTGTCCGTCGAGCACCGCACAGTGCTCGTCCTTCGATTCTTTAACGACCTCTCACTTCCCGAGATAGCCGAATCGACCGGCTTACGGGAAGGAACCGTTAAGTCACGGCTGCACCGCGCCACGGCGGCGCTCAGGGATGCAGTAGCCGCCACCGCCGGCAGTGCCGGATTTTCTGTGGAAGGGGTGCAGTCGTGACCACTTTTGACGACAACACACTGGAGAGGCAGATTTCATCGCTATTCCGTGCCGAGGCACAGAACGCGCATCTGCCGTCGGGAACCTGGCAAGCAATCAGCCCAAAGATGGGAGAGCCGGACGCACTAAGCGTGTTCCGGAGAATCACAGATGCCATCAGCTTCCCGCGGTGGAGAAACCCAATGAAAGTGAGATACGCGGCACCAGCCGCGACCATAGCCCTTGCAGCAATAGCAGCAGTCCTGTTCGTGCTGCTAATAAACAATGACGCAGACAGCAACAGTCCTGTTCCAGCAGTCAGCCCTACCGTGCCGGTGCAGCCAACCGAACCGCTACCAACACCGGACTTGCCAGCGACCGTGCAGACTGCGAATGACAGCGCAACAGCTACGGCAGAGGCACAACCGACGGCTACACCGCAGGCTCAAGTCGATGGCATCCCGTTGGTTGTGGGTCAGTGGGTTGAAGTATCTAAACCTCCGAATCCACGATTCACACACCAATTGATCCCACTTGACGATGGTCGCGTGATGTCCGTCGGTGGACGGGGGCCAGATGGATCTGTGCTTGTCGCTAACATATACGATTTTGTAACCGATACGTGGAGTTCCACCCCTCCGCTGAGTCAATCACGAGAGCAAGCGGCAGTCGTAAAGATGGCAAACGGACACGTGGTGGTGACAGGTGGAGAAGGTTCGACGGGTACGGGAACAGCCAGTGTCGAGATATTTGATCCGGTATCCGGTGTCTGGCGTGAGGGTACGCCAATGACCGAGCCGCGGTATCGACATTTGGCGATCACTTTGCGTGACGGTCGCATCCTAGTATCAGGTGGAATATTGAGTGCTGAGCAGTTTGCACGAGACGAGACTGGTGCTGGTAAAACCACCAGCGAAGTTTACGATCCGGTAAACGACAGTTGGACGAAAGTCGGCAACCGTCAATTTTCACCCACGATCTTGAATCCTGGATTTCACCAACAGGAAGAAGATCTGAGGATGGTGCAATTACCAGACGGCAGAGTTCTAGCCCCATCCGTAAGAACAACTGAGGCGGAATACTGGGATCCTACTACCGGTGAATGGTCACTCGCACAAGACCTACCTGAATTAACGTTTGAGGAAGCAAACCACGTTTGGGTACAACAGACGACCGGCAGGATAGTTGTCAATTCGTTCAAGA
>JAJCYX010000381.1 GCA_029262715.1 Chloroflexota bacterium | reverse complement strand
GTCCCTGCTGGCGCCACAGTGAAACAGGTCCTGTTTTACTGGGAAGGTTTCTTCTCCAGTGTGCCGGACACCGAACTACGGGTTAACGGTATTGCCGTTACCGGTACTCCGATCAGCGAACGAACAACGTTCTTCGGTTTTACCCACAGCCAGACCCACCGAGCGGATATCACTGCTCTTGGACTGGTTGGACCGGGTGCAAACTCGCTAACCATCACAGACATGGACTTCAACAAGGCCAACAATGGCGCCGGGGTCCTCGTGATAGTTGACGATGGCTCGGACCGAAGCATCGAAATCAGGGACGGCAACGACCTTGCGTTCATTAACTTCGCGGCTCCACTGGACACTACCGTTCCGCAGACATTCAACTTCGCTGCCTCCGGTGTAGACCGTGTAGCGTTGCTCGATATGTTCTTCTCAAGCGTTGAAGGTGAAGAGAGCGGCGCCGGAGACGTGCGTCCAACCTCCATCGAGGTCGACGCGGGCGCTGGCCCGGTCCTCTTCTCTAACCTGCTCAACAGTGGAGACGAGGACGAATGGGACACGATCGAGGTTTCAGTAAACGTTCCGGCTGGATCGACGTCGCTGACGGTGCAGGCTCACTCACGTGATGACCTGGCAACGGGACACCTCCCTGCCTCGTTCGCATGGACCGCTGCTGCCCTGAGTCTGGACAACGAGGAGAGGCAAGGCGGCGAAGGCTGTACTCCGGGTTACTGGAAGCAACCGCACCACTTCGATAGCTGGACAACATACGATCCATCTGACGATTACGAGACTGTATTCGGTGTGGACGCTTCGTTCACGCTAACGCTCCTTGGCGCGCTGGAGCAGGGTGGTGGTAAGGAGAAGGCACTTGGCCGTCACGCCACGGCCGCTCTCTTGAACACTGCCAGCAGCGGAGTCAACTACGACTTCACTGAGGCCGAGGTGATCGCTATGGTCCAGGCTGCATACGCAACGGGCAAATTCAACAAGTACAAGGACATGCTTGCTGATGCTAACGAGGCTGGTTGCGGACTGAACTAACCAGTTCAACCTGGTAAAGCTACCGATTAGTTGAAGAGAGGCCCGCCGAGCAAAACACTCGGCGGGCCTCTTCGCGTACAACGGATCTGTATCTCTGATCGCGGTTTCGCAAATTGATCGCGTCGGCTGTGAGATTCTCCGGCGATTTCGTTTCAACGCAAACAGCGATTGCGCGGGATACCTGGCTTCATTCTCACATATCAGCACCAGATTTATCTTCCCTAACCAGGCTCGGACGCGCGCCTTTGGGGGCACCAAGATGAGACTTCATTCACGCGTTATTCACTGAAAGTGTGCAAAAGGTGTGCTAGGTTTTCGCATTCCCGGCATTCGTTGATATGGCAATAGAAACCTGCTGATCGTCAATCACGCCGATCGTAGATTGAATCAGGAGTGAATATATGAGGAAGAGACTGGCGGCCTTACTGGCTGTGGTCCTACTGGCTGCTCTGGGAACCCAGCTCGTTTCCGCTGACGGCACAGAGGGGCTCGGAACACCCAGTATCGTTATCGCCGATGGAACCGATGTCATCTCGGCCGGTACAGGCTTGATAACTCAGCCGGGGACTATCGATTTCGTCGTCCCTGCTGGCGCCACAGTGAAACAGGTCCTGTTTTACTGGGAAGGTTTCTTCTCCAGTGTGCCGGACACCGAACTACTGGTTAACGGTATTGCCGTTACCGGTACTCCGATCAGCGAACGAACAACGTTCTTCGGATTTACCCACAGCCAGACCCACCGAGCGGATATCACCGATCTCGGACTGGTTGGACCGGGCGCAAACTCGCTAACCGTCACAGACATGGATTTCAACAAGGCCAACAACGGCGCTGGAGTCCTGGTGATAGTTGACGATGGCTCGGCACGGTCCATCGAAGTCAGGGACGGCAACGACCTTGCGTTCATAAACTTTGCAGCACCGCTGGACACGACCGTTGCGCAGACCTTCACCTTCGATGCTACGGCGACTGACAGAACCGCAACACTCGACATGTTCTTCTCGAGCGTTGAGGGTGAAGTGAGTGGCGGTGGAGCCAATCGCCCAACCTCTATTGAGGTTGACGCGGGCGCTGGTCCGGTACTGTTCTCGAACCTGATGAACGGCGGTGACGGGGACGAATGGGACACGATCGAGATTTCGGTCGACATTCCTGCAGGTTCAACATCGCTAACTGTTCAGGCTCACTCACGTGATGACCTGGGTTCAGGCGACCTCCCTGCTTCATTCGCATGGACTGCTGCAGCATTGAGCCTGCCGGTTCCTGTTGAGCTTGAAGGCGCAATTGACATCGAGAAGTTCACTCGCGTGACGCCGTTTAGTAGCGGTGATACGTGTGAGACAGTGGGCAAGCCCGTAATTCTGACACTGGTCTACACCGGTGACGGTGACGATGCTTCAAACCACTCGCAGGACGCTGACAAGGGGAACGTCGTTGGCGATCCAAACGACGCCTCGTTCGTGCGGATAGTCGGAACGGACAAGAAGTCCCTTGACGACGACAAGGCCAAGGTCTTCTTCGACGGAATTGTTGGGCTTGGTGATTCCTACGAACTGAACCCTGCAAACGTTGTAAGTGACAAGAAGGTCAAGCTCGGCTCGAACACGACGATCTTTGTGTTCGACCTTGCCGACAACCTTCTTCAAACCGTGAATTTCCACACCTCCTGCTCTCAGCCGCTGATGCTCGGTGACCAGTTTGGTTCCGTGCTCGTTACAGGCTGGGTCGGTAAAGAGGGAGTAGCAGCGCTTCCAGGTCCTTCATCGGACATTGGTGAGGATGCTGACACCCCGACTGGTCCTTTGGCACAGGTTGGAGACACAATCACCTGGACCTACCTCGTTACCAACCCTGGTGACGCTGAAATTGTGGACGTTATGGTTGTCGATGACGCCGGCACCCCCGGCGACACCAGTGATGACTTCAGCCCAGACGCGGTTCTGGACGGTCTCTTCAATGTTGGAGACACTGACATGGACGGCAAGCTGGACCCGGGTGAAGAGTGGGTCTACACCGCCTCGGGAGTTGCGGAAGCTGGTCAGTACGGCAACCTGTCAACTGTTGTTGGCACACCTGTCGATGACGGTGGTATCCCGGTCGGTAATGACGTCACAGACGAAGACCCGAGTCACTACTACGCTCCCGAAGCCGCAGTTGACAGTTGTGCGACGGGCAAGCCGGTCCTGTTGACCATGGTCTACACAGGGGATGGCGATGACGCCACTTCACACACGCAAGATGACGGCAAAGTCAACGTTGTTGGCGACCCGAATGATGCGGCGTCTGTGCGGATCGTTGCCATTAACAAAGAGAACATGGACGACAAGAAATTGAAAGTCTGGTTCGATGGCACTGTTGCACTCGGTGACTCGTTTGACATCAATGCCGATACCGGAGATGGCAAGAAAAAGAAGAAGCTCGGTTCCAAGACATTCGTTCTGGTGCTGGATGCCGACGGCAACCTGTTGCAGCACGTGGAATTCCACACTTCCTGCTCACAGCCGTTGAACATTGGTAACCAGTTCGGCTCGGTTCAGCTGACAGGTTTTGTTTCAGCTAGCTAGTCGCCTTGGTTGATTGGATGGATCAGTAAGATCCTGAAGGTCAAACTTCTAAGGATTCGATGAGAAGGCTCGTCGGGCTTATCGCCCGGCGAGCCTTTTCGCGTCGATCAGGAAATGGAATGGGACTCCAGGCATCTCAACAACGAGCAGAGTCAGGTCGGTTCGGGAGCTATCCGAGCTTTACGACATTGCCAGTGGCATCTGATTCTCGAACAGCATCCAGAATCTCCTGACAGCGCAGGCCGTCGACAAAACTGGGTGCTGGCGAAACGCGGTTCTCGATACCGCTGTTGAAGTCTCGTACAAGAAGCCTGAACGCCATTAGCCTCGGGTCTCGGTCATCCTTGAACGGCATCAGGCGCTCGGGAGTCTCAAGTACTTTGAGCGGCTCACCGTTCTGACCACCTGACGTCACACCATCCTCGGCAGGGTTTGGTCCGCCTTGCTCCGCGTACAGCGTTCCGTTCGTACCCATCACAGCGACACGCGCGCCGCGGGACGGGATCAGTGCGAAAGAGGCCGACATGGTTGCCACTCCACCATTCTTGAACGTCAGCGTAAAAGAGAACGTGTCGTCGGTCTCGGACTGGACTACATTGCCGGTAGCCGGGTCGGTCACATCGGGCCTGACTGTCATCAGGTTGCCCCTAACGGTGTCCACATCTCCGAACCAGTAGCGTAGACCGTCGATGTAGTGTGACCCGAGAGCGCCGAGGAAGCCGCCGCCTTCGGATTTCCTGTGCGCCCACGTCATGGTCGGTGGATCGGCAGGGACGCCGCGGTTGAAGAACAGTTCCATGTTGCAGAACTTGAACTCACCGACGTAACCGTCAGTGAGTAGCTCTTTGATAAATGCCCGTTGTGGCGTGTGGCGAAATTCGTGGGCGATCATTGCGGTCAATCCGCTCTGCTCCGCCACATCAGACATCTCTTTTGCCTGCTGAGCGTCAACGGCGAACGGCTTCTCGCACACGACGTGCTTCCCGGACTTCAGAGCGGCGATAGCTAGTTCGTGGTGCTGACCGGGAGGCGTGGCAATTGCAATAGCGTCGAGGTTGTCCCGGTTGATCAGTTCCAGCGCGTCGGTGTGCACGTCTGGCACGCCAGCCTCGGCCGCAGCTGAGCGCGCTCGCTCAGGGTTTCTGCTAAACAGCGCCGCAACGTCCCAGCCTTCGGACCGAAATGCGGGCACATGGACCTGGGTCCCGAACCCGGCGCCTATGACGCCAATTCTTCGTGCCATGTGATCTCGCTCCCTGGACTGTGACTGGATACCGAATGAGCCGGAAGCGTAGCACGCAATTAGCGGTTCATCTTGATCCGTTTGAACTGCTCGGCCATGCCAACACCCATCTTTGCTCCAGCTTCCGTCAACCGCTTCTTGGACCGCTCATCACGTTCATCGGTCCTCTCACCAACCTGGCTAACGTGCGAGTGCAGCGCGTTTTGCCGGGCCTCGAAGTAATCGGTCACATCAACAAATGTGTCTGGTTCCTCAGCACGGTAAATCCAGATGTCCTCGACCTTGTGCGGTTCAAGCCCTTCAGCAAGGTGTTCGGGAAATGCAAGGTGATCTCGCGCATACGGAAAAACGGCGTCGAGTGTCACCCTGCCAGCCATCACGTGGTCACGGTGGCGGATGTACGGGCGGTTTGGCTCGATCGATAGAACGATATCTGGCCTGTGAGTGCGGATCTGGCGAACGATCTTCTCTCGAAATTCTTCGGTGTCCTCCAGCGCTTGATCGGGCAGACGCAGAAACACAACCTCGGCAAGGCCGTAGACCTTCGCCGCGTTCAGCGTCTCTTTCTCTCGGGTCTTCGCAAGATCGGCCGGGACTATCGAGCGGTCACCGGTTCCTTTGCTGCCATCAGTGCAGACTACGAGGACAACCCGCTTTCCTTCAGCACACCACCTTGCGATGGTCCCTCCGGCGGCTGACTCCGAGTCGTCCGGATGCGGTGTCACGACGAGCACAGTTTCCTGATCCATATGTTGCGTTGACCTCTTGTGTCAGTACCGATCTAATCGTTGGATTTGCCGAATTTTCAAAATTGGCTCGCACAGCGTACCGATAAAATCCCGTTTGCGAACAATATGCGCACGAGCAATCGGTGGCTTACCCTAGTTTCTCCGAAATTGAGCTGCCCGAAGCCAGGCTGAGACCAGGGACAAAAACCATACCTATGACTGACAACAGTACAGATGCCTCAAGTTCAGATGGGTTAGGCACAGGGGGTTCTGGCACAGCAGAACCGGCGGGCACCGTTATTCCTGAGCGCCCAGACTTCCCTGTCGACTGGGAAGACGAGATAGAGCCGACGCTGCTCTGGTCCTGGGACAATTTCCATTCCCCTCTGCCGCGAACGCAAATGACCACAGCGGTAGGCAGTTTTTCTCGAGCGGGCTCGAACGCGGCCGGAAAGTATCTCGGCACTTATCGTTCAGGAAGTCGCTCGAAAATCGTCAACGGCTACCCTTATAACGCTTCGACCGCTCCTCCGTTGACGGACGAGGAGAAGGCCGGTCGAACCCAGAATATTGATCCCCAGATGCACAGGGTCAGGGCGAACTGGGACACGAAGTGGCTGCCGGAGCTTAAAGCGGACCTCAAGGAGATGAAGGCCGTCCACTTCTCGGAGCTGAACCCGGGTGAACTGTGGCAGACGATTGAAAATATGCTGACGACTCACTTGAGACACTGGGACATACACTTCAGGGTTGTTGTGCCGGTGATCGA
>JAJCYX010000380.1 GCA_029262715.1 Chloroflexota bacterium | reverse complement strand
TCTCCTGCATCAGCTGGTCGGTCGCCTCGATCGACTCGCTGATGTGTTTCTGCTCACCGGGTCGTGTGACCCATTCGAACTCTTTCGCCAGACCTTCGTGCTGAATTGCCATGTTTTCTGCTGTTTCGGGCTATTGGGCGTTGGTTTTAGTTTTCGGTCCGCACTGGATCCTGATGTTCAGGAGCACAGGCGCGTACATATACATTTTGGCATCTCAAATGACGAGAAGCGACTTAGAATGTAGCCGATTTGGGCATACATCTGGACCATGAGTGACGAATTTGCAGCCACGGGCTGCCATTCACTCTCAGAAACCGGCTTACCCCATGCCGTGCTCTGCCGCCCAATCCTCCACTGCTATTGGGATCTCGATCAGGTTTTCCGCCTTTGTCTTAAGCGGAATCGCACACTCAGGAGCGATGAGCTGGACACCGGCGTCGAGCGCCTTGTAGACCTCCTGCCGCACCTCTTCCGGACCACGTGCGTACAGAGTCGTCGGGTTGTTGATGTTGCCAACAAGTCTGATCTTGCCATCGACAGCGTCCATCGCCTCTTGCGGGTCGTTGCGAGAGTCGAAATGGAACGCTGCCATACCGGTCTCTGCGATGTACGGCATGCGGTCCACTGTGTCTCCGCAGATGTGGAGAATGATCGGCACGCTGATCTCTTCGGCGAATTCCTGGTGCATCTCAAGCAGAAAGCGCTTGTAGTACTCGCCGCTCACCAGGTCGCCGGTGGCATGGTCGGGAATGGTCAGTACATCTGCGCCTGCATCGATCTGTGCCTGGCCAAAGAGCGTGGTGAACTCCCTTAGCGCCTCCAGGGATGCCATCGTCTCGGCCGGATCGTCAACCGTCCCAAGCAGGAATGGCTCTACTCCGAAGACGTGGTAGGCGAGCGTCCACGGTCCCATCGTCTTGCCAATGATCGCAACCTCGTCTCCGAACTGCTGCTTCAGCAGCTTGATCGAGTCTGTGATGGCGACGATATCGGGGTGCTTCAGGAAGTCTTTGGGCACCTTCACATCTTTCGATGACTTCCAGATGGGGTTGGTCATGCGTACTGTGGGCCAGTTGTCCTTCTGCTCCCACTGCATTTCGCAGCCAAGCGCTGAGGACTCCTGGATTATCGAGAAGTATGGCGATATGGCGTCGAAGCCGAACTCGGTGTACTCGGTGGCAGCGAGCCTGGCGTTCATCTCGGCGTTGCGGTTCGCTTCTGGGAAATATGCGCCGACGAGGTCCATCATCTCGACAGTTGCAACACTCGTGGGATTTGCTACCGGCGGTCGGTCGACTGGAAGACCTGCGAGCGCGTTCAGTGTTCGTTCGCGCGGGGTCATCTTCTCTTTTGCTGATCCGTTTACGTGGCCGTTAGCTGCCATCTTTGCGCTCCCACACGCACTGGTGCGTGTCTTTCATACCATCTCAACGGTTGGTCCGTTTATCTACATTCCTCTTACGGTCAGATCTCTCCGCTCCGGTCGTGATGACATGCATCTACATATAAGATGACTCTCAGGTCTAGCTTGATGCGAAGCCAAGCGTCTGGGTCGTCATCTGTCCGGCCATGTCCTCCGCTTCCAGCATCCGCTCAACGGCGCTTACGTTACGTGCGTACGGCAGCAGAAGCCTGACGAAGCCATCGTGTTGCTGGCCGTCCGGGAAGCGAAATGTTTCCGGAGTGACCCGTTCGCATCCGCCGTACCGCATGAAGCCGCCGACAGTAGCCCTAATTCGGGACTCTGGACGAGCCGCTTCACCTCTGGCTGTAACCGTGTAGACGTATGCTTCATCCTGCTGAGCGCCTTCGACGGTGAAGATTAGCGTCGACTTGTTGTCCGGGGCCTTGATCGGGCCGGACGGCAGCGTGTCAGGATCCTTCTCAACAGCCTCTCTGAACATGAACTTCATAGGCTGGAGCAGGATGTCGCCAGCAGGCACACGCGCCTGATTCGTTGTGCCTTCTTTTGGTTCAAGGTCACCCAGAACAACGCACCTGTCGCGAATCTTTTCGATCCGCTCGTCCGTGCGTGGGACGGCGCTGTAGGACCAGATTGTCAGCGTCCTGTCTTTGACGAATAGCCCGACACTAATCTCGTGGAAGTGCGGGTCCATCGAGATCAGTTCGATGCAGTTGCCAAGCCGTTTGATGGTGTCTTTGACACTCGGCTTCTGCGCTGTTTGCGTCATATCGACTCCGTGAACGTAGTAGACCGTTATCGAACCCTGAGCAGGAATCTATAGCCATACTTTACACGTCACGAGGGGTTATACGGGAGTCGGCTCGCCTTTGACCGCTTCGACAAGCGCCTTGATGTGAGCCGCGGTCGTTCCGCAGCAGCCTCCGAGAATGTTCACAGGCAGTTCGGCCAACTTGCGGTAGCCTGCTGCCATGAACTCGGGTGTTTCTGGGTAGCAGTTCTCACCCTTTACGAGTGTTGGCATGCCAGCGTTTGACTGGACGATGAGGTAGCCGTCTGTGACAGCTCTCATCTTCGTTGCGATCTCAACCATGCGCTCGATGCCATTGCCGCAATTGGTGCCGACGACGTCAGCACCTGCGCCCTCAAGCTCTTCGACAGCCTTTTCAGGAGTGATTCCCATCATTGTGAAATAGCCGCGCGGGCCTTTGTCGAACACCATCGTGGCTATGATAGGAAGGTTCGTGTTCTCTTTTGCGGCTCGGATACCGAGCAGCGACTCTTCGAGGGCGATCTGCGTTTCGATGACTACACCGTCTGCGCCACCTTCTTCAAGTGCTTTCATCTGCTCTGAGAGCGCGTCGAACGCGGCGTCTTCTGAGATGTCGCCGAGAGGTTCAAGCAACCCACCAAGAGGTCCGACCGAACCGACCACGAGACCATCGGCTGGAGCGCCTGCGCGGGCGTTCTCCACAGCCTTGATATTCAACTCTCTTGTGCGGTCTTCGATCTTGTAGCGCTTGAGGCCGATTCTGTTTGCGCCGAAGGTGTTGGTCAGCACCATGTCTGATCCCGCGGCGTAGTACTGCCTTGCCATCTCCTGCACAACTTCAGGATGCTCGGCGTTCATGAGTTCGGGACAGCCACCGGGTTCGAGGCCGTGCTCTTGCAAGTAGGAGCCGGTTGCGCCATCGAACACGAGGCGTTCGCCGGCAGCCAGCCGATCCAGGATTCCCCGTCTTACAGAACTGTTTGCTTCTGGAGTCACTTTTCTTTCCTTCTATATATATGCTCGGCCGTGCT
>JAJCYX010000379.1 GCA_029262715.1 Chloroflexota bacterium | reverse complement strand
CCGGTCGGGGCGTGAGCACTGGGAGTTGCAGCTGATGCTGGCGGACAGTGACGGCGCAAACTGGGTGCATCGGCACTTCCCGGAGTTCCAGGAACCTGAGACCGGGTTGATCGAGAACTACGGTGGGTGGCCGTGTGTTCGAGTAGAGGTTCAGTTGCTGTACAAGGCTCGAAGTCTGAGGGAGCGCGACAGGCTCGATTTCGATGTTTGTCTGCCGTTGCTTGATGAGGGGAGAAAGCTGTGGCTGGCGAGCAGCCTCGAACGGCTTTACGGGACGGAACACGAATGGTTGGAGGCGCTTAGGTGATGACCCTGAACGGCTGCGTGACGACGAAGATCTACTGTCGAGAGGACTGCCCACCGGGGCGGCGTACGAAGCCGCAAAACCGCGTGCACTTCAAGTCCAGGGATGATGCGCTTTCGCAGGGTTTCAGGGCGTGCAAAGTGTGTCTGCCTGACAGTCCCGCAGACGGGAAGCCGTGGCGATCAAAAAGCCGGGTTTAGCCTGTTCTGCCGCAGTGATTGTGGTCAGTTGGCGTGCAAAAAATTGTGATCGTCGCTGGGTACAAAACTCGGTGTTGGCTTACAATTTTGCCCGTGTCCCAGCTTCATCTCGAAATCTCATTCCGCAAGCTTGGTCCCGGCGATGTCGCCAACATGGTGCGCTGGCTCCGTGAGCCTGAGGTTGCGCGCTGGTACTGGGATTCCAATCGGAAGACCGAGGAAGAGCTGACTGCGAAGTGGGAACAGCGGACGACTAAGGGCGATGGGGTGACGGACCGCTATGTGATCGTCGTGAATGGCCAGGACATTGGCGAGATTCAAGTGGGCGATGTTAGCGACTACCCGGAGGCCGCTGCGCAGATCAACATCCCGAATTCGGCTAGCGTCGATCTGCTGATCGGCGAGCCTGACTGGCGCAATCGAGGGATCGGTACCGCCGTTATCCGCTCGTTTATTCGGGAGTACGTGTTCACGAGGCCTGGTATTGAGACCTGCATCATCGACCCGGAGCCTGAAAACCTGCGTGCTATTCGCTCTTACGAGAAAGTCGGGTTCCGCTACGTGCGCACTTTCCACTCAAACGAAGACGATGTGGATGTTTACCTGATGCGCATGGACAGCCCGCCGAAATGATAGGGCCAGCAAGCTGCGTTTTGCGGTGTGGCGTCAGTGGTTGATTGATTGACCGGTAGATCATGTGTTGCCGATGCCGCGTATTCAGATTAGTACGCCCTATTTGTCATCCTGACCGAAGCGGAAGGATCTGACCGGTGTGGCATTCACCGGGTCCTTCGCCCCCGCTCAGGATGAAGGTGGCGCAGCCACTTTTTCATCCCAGCAGCTACTTGTGATCCACCGGAAATCACAGCTTGCTGCCGCAAGACCCACCCTCTATCGATCAACTACCTGGGAACCAACGGGAAATGCCGCACGCGGCCTCAGGGAACATCTACCCTTTTTTGCGATCGACTTTTCCGCTTATTTACTCCCAATGAACTCCTGCTGGTCCGACAGGGAATATCGACCCAACGGCTACTTATTTGACCACCTCACGCATCGCCATCGCAGACATCGGCTCGAACTCGGCTCGCATGGTTGTTGTGCAGCGTTCGGGCGAGTTCGGCTTGATACCCATCTCGGAATCGAAGGTTCCGCTGCGTTTGCAGCGAGAGTTGGACGACTACGGAGAGCTGACCGCGGGTGCCGTCCAGAGGCTAATCAGCGTGGTCCAGGACTTCAGCGCAGTCGCAAAGTCCGCCGATTCTGGCGAACTGATCGCCGTCGCAACATCGGCGATTCGCAACACGGTTAGCCCCGAAAATGTTGTTCAGCAGGTGAAGGATGCGACCGGTGTCAGCCTGCGTGTGCTGTCAGGCCAGGAAGAGGCCGCCGCCACGTTCAGCGGAGCCATCTCATCGCTTCCGGTCACCGATGGCGCGGTGATCGATATCGGCGGCGGCAGCATGGAGATTGTGCGGTTCGAGGGGCGAGTTGCGCGGCATGTCGTGACATTGCCGCTTGGCGCCCTCAAGCTCAACGACAGGTTCCTTAGCGACGACAGCGCGTCGAACAAAACGCTTCAGAAATTGTCGAAGCATGTGACCGCAACGCTTACGGAAGCAGGCGTCGAAAAGCTGGGGCCAGACGCGCAGGTGGTTGGAACCGGCGGCACGGTCCGGAACGCTGCAAAGATGGACCGCCGCAGGAGTCGTAATCGGTTCGGTCGATTGCACGGACACCAGATAAGCATGACCGCGTTCAAGCCGCTACTGGCGGATCTGTCCGTGCTAAGCCTGGCCGAACTGCGGCAGGTGCCAGGACTGAACCCTGAACGTGCCGACTCAATTGTGGCGGGGATTGCTGCGGTGATCGTAACTGTCAAGCATCTGCAAGGCGATTCGATGCTTGTGTCGGGAGCGGGACTGCGTGAAGGGCTGGCGTTGCAGGCGTTCGGCGTTAGCGACGACCGAACTGACAGGTTGCCGGTGCAGTCGATTCGGGACATGTGCAGCAGATTTGCAACGTGGGACTCGGACCGCGCTTTGCACCGTGCTGAGATTGCAGATCGAGTCTCGGCCGTATTCGACGACATCGTTTCACCAGATATTGCAGAGGCGTTGCAGCTGGCATCGGAACTGGTCGATGCCGGTTCGGCGATCGACTACTACCAGCGGTATGCGAGCGCCGCGTTATTGGTATTGAAAGGTAATGCTGGAACGTTGACGCACCGCCAGATAGCCCTCGTTTCAGCGATATGCATGGCCGCCGACCGTTCGACGGTAAAGGCTTCGGCGTATGGTGGCGAGATCGACGGCGACGAAACCGACTCGATTCAAAAGGCAGGGGCGTTGTTGTGGCTGTCTGACGAAATCGAGATGCGGATGCCAGTTGATCAACAGGAAGCGCTCAGGCTGATTCGTCCGAGACATGGCAATGGCGACCTTCGAGTCTCGTTTCCGGGTGCGACGAACTGGAGGCCATCGTCGCTGCTCAGGTACTACAAGGCGCTGTTTGGCGGAACTATCGAACTCGCAGATGACCAAATCGGTTAACAATTTGTACCTAAACTAAAGGTAAGGTATCGAATTCTCAGAGGGAACGCCGCTCACCGCCGCTTCCCGGTCACGAGGCTGCGATATGACTGACGACAAAACACAGCGGATCCGTGGGTACTACACCTACTTCTACGGCGACACGCATGAGCCGCCGGATGAGCGTCCGCCGCTGTTCGATGCCGACCCAGTAGACAACCCTGACGCTGTGACTCCGGCCAAACTGCGGAACATGTTCCTGGGCAGTACATATCCGTACGACCGCCGCATGGAGCTTGAGGAGTACTACGAGGAGAAATTCCCGCTCCAGATCGAGCTAGTAAAGATGCAGAACTGGGTGAAGGAGTCGGGCCAGAAGGTGATCGTGATCTTCGAGGGGCGTGATGCGGCGGGCAAGGGCGGGACGATCAGGCGCTTCATGGAGCATCTGAACCCTAGAGGCGCAAGGGTGGTGGCTCTGACCGTGCCGACGCAGGAGCAGCGCGGCCAGTGGTATTTCCAGCGATATATCGAGCAGTTCCCTACGTCTGGCGAGATGGTGCTGTTCGACCGCTCCTGGTACAACCGCGCAGGTGTTGAGAAGGTGATGGGCTTCAGCACGGATGCTGAGTATCACCAGTTCCTGAACGATGTTCCGCTGCTGGAGCGTGTGTGGACTCACAACGGCATCAGGCTGATAAAGCTGTACTTTTCGGTGAACCGCAGCGAGCAGAAGAGACGGTTCCAGCAACGTGAGTCGGACCCGCTGAAGCAGTGGAAGCTGAGCCCTGTCGACATAGCGGCCAGGGAGAAGTGGGACGAGTACACGACTGCCAAAGAGGCCATGTTCCGTCGTACTCACACTGATGAAGCGCCGTGGACTGTGATCAAGTCAGACGACAAGATGCGGGCGCGGATCAACGCAATGCGGCATGTGCTGAATGTGCTGCCGTACGAGGGCAAGGATGAGTCGGTGGCGCACGCACCAGACCGCCTTATCGTCGCCTGCGCTGACCAGGTTTACGGTGTGGAGGGAGATGGTGGGGTTGGAAACGGGCAGTCTGCGTTGGGCGGTGAGGTGCAGGCAGGCAAGGCAACGGAGAGTGTGCGCCGGAACTGAGGCGGGCGGCGTGCCGCGTTTTGCGGTGATGGACGGTTACCGGTTGATGAAATTGTGGCTATACCACCCTTCGTCCTGAGCGGTCGCTAAGGACCTTGTGGGTGGGTGGCATAGCTGGTGATGTGCGGTCATCCGAGAGATTCTGAATCGAGTTCAGAATGACAGGTGCGTAGATGTTGATGGGTTTCAGTAGAGCAGGACTTGTGTTTGAGTTTGCCCCGCCGGACGGGGTCCTTCGCACCGGCAATTGGGTACCCCGCTCAGGACGAAGGGTGTGTGGCATAGTCACTTTTTCATTCCAGCAGCTACCTGTAACACCCGAAAACCGCCGCACGCGGCACCCACCCTCTAACTCCCTCCCTGCGAGGGAGGGAGAACCAACTGCCACGGCCACTTGTTAGATCCGGCAACTACTCGTGAATCACCGAAAAATGCCGTACGCGGCCTTACTCTTCGGGTGATGGTGCGTTGTCTACGTCGATGATGTTGGCTGACTGCACCACGTACTCGTGATCCCGGCCGCGCACCTTCAGGATCTTCTTAGCAACCGTCTTGAGGCGAATGCGGTCTCCGTTCTCAAGCTCGTACTCGTTCCAGGGTTCGGTATCACGAACAGCCCAGACCTGATCGACATCCACTTCCTTGCCGTTCAAGTTCATCTTCATGCGCTTCAAACACCTGTCTAGCTGGTTCAGTCAAGCGGTCGCAAGTCTAAACCTCAGATTGAGAATTCTGAATAGGCAGGCGCATTGATGCCCCGGCGACACAGTGGTTTGCTCATGTATAGAGCGTTTTTTAACGGGCCGCCCCACCACATCAGGTCATTCGTAGCTACTCAGGACGAAGGGCGGCACCCTCAATGGCAGCAAATACCTGTGAATCAACGGAAAACGCGGCTCGCCGCCCAGAAAACGCAGCTTGCTGCCCCCATCTGTTAAGACTTCTGTAATCACTTGATAGAGTCCGTGCCTGCTTCTTGACCAGTATTGATAGTTGTGCGCCGCAACACGCGGCTGGCTTGCCACACTTGGCGACGCCATATCAATAGCCCCATTTCAACGGGCAGGAGTAGAAAAATATGCGATTCCCAGGGTGGAGGCGGTTGGCCGCTCTATCAGGCGGTTTGACCGTAATGGCAGCGGTGGCGTGCAGCTCATCGAGCGAGCCAACTGAGTTCACAGTTCGGATCGACAACATCTCGTCACCGTACGAATTTGTCGCAAGC
>JAJCYX010000378.1 GCA_029262715.1 Chloroflexota bacterium | reverse complement strand
GTGCCTGACAACCGAAAGGTCATGGGCGATAAACAGATAGGCGAGGCTGAACTTTTCTTGAAGGTCCTGCAGCAAGTTGATGACCTGCGCCTGGATAGAAACATCGAGAGCCGAAACCGGTTCGTCAAGGATCATCAGGGTCGGCTTTGCGGCCAGCGCCCTGGCGACACCAAGCCGCTGTCGCTGGCCTCCGCTGAACTCATGTGGATAGCGGTTCATCATCGCCGGGTTAAGGCCTACCGTCTCCATCAACCCTGCCACCGTCTCCACAAACTCGCCCTTGCCAGACGTCAACTTATGGACAGTCAAAGGCTCGCCAACCACGCTGCCCGCCGTCATCCTCGGATTCAAGGCGCCGTAAGGGTCCTGGAACACGATGCTCATCTGCCTGCGGATCGCGCGAAGCGAAGAGCCTTTCAGCGAGTTGATGTCCTGCCCGTTGAACTCAATTGAGCCACCTGTTGCCTTCAAGAGGCGAACGATAGCCTTCCCGATGGTCGTCTTGCCTGACCCGCTTTCGCCAACAAGTCCGAGCGTTTCGCCTGGTGCAATAGAGAAGCTGACACCATCGACCGCTTTGACCGCCGCTACCTGTCTCTGGAAGACCAATCCTCGTTTGATCGGAAAGTAGACCTGAAGGTCCTTCACGGTAAGAAGCTCGGCTCGAGGAGCTTCGGCAACGGATGTCGGACTTGCTTGCGGCTGCGACGTCATATCTTGAGCGCCTCCACTTCGGCACCCACGCGCTCCTGCTCCCAGCAAGCAACGGTGTGGTCCGGCAACACCTCATCGAGTGGTGGGTCGTCGGTCTCACAGCGTTCCACCGCGAACCGGCAGCGTGGCCTGAACGCACAGCCCTCAATCTGCATTCCCGGATCTGGAATCTCGCCGGGAATCGGCTCCAACCGGGAACCGATGTCGCGGTCAAGCCGCGGCACCGAGTGTAGAAGCCCTTCGGTATATGGGTGCCGGGTGTGGTGATATACGTCGACAGCCTGCGCCGACTCTCTGATCCGGCCTGCGTACATGACGTTGACTCGGTCTGCATAGCGAGCGACGACGCCGAGGTTGTGCGTGATGATGAGCAATGCTGTGCCAGACTTGCTGGTAAGACTCTTCAGCAACTCCAGGATCTGCGCCTGGATAGTCACGTCGAGCGCGGTTGTCGCCTCATCCGCAATGAGAAGCTTCGGGCTGCAACTCATAGCTATGGCGATCATCACACGCTGCCGCTGACCGCCACTGAACTGGTGTGGGTAATCCTTAACGCGCCGGTCAGCGTCTGGGATGCCGACCATCGTCAGCAGTTCGATTGCTCGCCGTTTCGACTCGTTAGAGCTGAGTTTTTCGTGCAGTTCCAGTGGCTCTGTAATCTGGCGACCGATAGTCAGCACGGGGTTCAGGGATGTCATCGGCTCCTGGAAGATCATGCCGATTTTGCCGCCGCGTACAGAGCGCATCTGCTTCTCTGGCAATTCCAACAGATTCTCGCCCTCGAACTTAACAATGCCGCCGACTATCCGACCGGGTGGGCTCTGGATCAACCGCATGATGGAAAGTGCTGTGACGCTCTTGCCGCAACCGCTCTCTCCAACGAGGCTTACGGTCTCACCGGGATGAATATCAAACGTCACGCCATCGACGGCACGGATGATGCCGTCCTGTGTAACAAACTCGGTGGTCAGCCCTTCGACTGAGAGGAGCGGCTCGCTGCTATTTCCCGTGCGTGGTTCCTGCATGCTTTAGCGACTGATGGCTATCGGCGTACCGAAGCGGTTAGCGGTGTCATTACGGTTTGGTGGACTATTCGGAGTACGCGTATTTCGGCGTTCCGGTTCCACATCAATGAGTATCGTTGCGAACTCAGGGTCGATCATTAGCTCAACCTGGCAAAAACGTTTGCCAACGCTCCTCTTCAGGTGATTTGACGCGTTTCGCAACGCAACGAGTGAACCCTAAATTGCGACCAGCATCGATGTCGAGCATATTCGCCTCTTCGGACGGCGCGTGATTCAGGTCGGCGTAGAGACCGTTCCATTCGCGCCAGCACTGCCAGCCGTCAGGCATCGTGTCTGCAGATTCAACCTTCACCTTGCCAGAGCGGTCAAGATGCCTGCGCCACCATTGCGGGCTGTGGAACGTCCAGAAATCCCAGTACCAGAATTTTTGCAGATGCTCGGGTGGGTCATCATCAAACTCATTTACCAGGCCCGGCACAACGAATCCTAGCCGTCCACCTCTTTTGAGGAACCTGGTCAGGTATCCGATGTACGTCTCGCTTGTTCCGAAGTAGTGGTAGGCGTCGAACGACACCACTGCGTCGAAAAAATCGTCCTCAAACGGCATCGCGTGGGCCTCGGTGTGAACCGGGTGAATCCTGTCTGTGAGGCCCGCCTTCTCAATCCGCTGTCGGTTCGACTCTACATCGATCCACAAGTCTGCAGCCCACACCTCCACGCCAAACTCATGGGCGAGGAATATAGAGGTCGCTGCCTTGCCGCAACCAAGGTCGAGCACCTTCATCCCCGGTTCGAGCGGCATCACTTCAGACAGATACTCCGCAAGCCAGAGAGGGTTTGGGCCCATCGCCTGTTCCATCATCCACTTCAGATCATGCTGATTAGACAGCGGAAACCGGGTGTAGGCTGAGATATCTTCGAAACTGACACCCATCAGGTGATCGTCTCGCCGATTAATGTGCCAACACCGAACGTCACCGCAGCAGCGATCCCGCCGACCAGCAACATGCGGGAGCCGCCCCACAGGGTGCTAATACCTGACATCCATGCCAGACCTGCGCCGACAACTACAAGGGCAAGAGCGCTTAGTGCCGCACTGATCCCAAAGATTAGACCCGAGTTTCCGAAGAAAAACGGGAAGACCGGCACGATGGCTCCAAACGAGAACGCGACCATCGATGCAAATGCCGCAGCCCAGGGAGAGCCGAGGTCTTCCCTATCGAGGCCGAACTCCTCACGCAGGTGCATGTCGAGTGCGATCTCAGGGTTTGCCGAGATGCGCTTTGAAACCGAAATTGCTTCCTCTTTCGAAAGCCCTTTCTCCTCAAAGAACCCGGCCAACTCCTCCATTTCTCGCTCAGGCCACAGCTCAAGCTCGGCCCGCTCCAGCCGCACAATGTTCTCGTAGACGTCTTTCTGCGACCGCATCGAGATGTACTCACCGGCCGCCATTGAGAACGAGCCTGCCAGGATTCCGGCGACGCCCGCAAGAATGATGAACTGCGAGTCGCCAGTGCCACCTGCAACACCCATGACGAGGCTGAAGTTGGATACCAGACCGTCGTTGACACCAAGAACCGCTGCGCGCAACGTTCCGCCCTCACCCGCCAGGAATCCTCCCTCGTGATGGTCCACGGTCTCAGAGTCAGGATAGGCAAGGCGCCGCAATGCCTGCGCCTGTTCACGGGCAGCTTCTGCAATCAGCGTCGGGTCCGGCAACCGGGATATCTCGTGCAGGTTCTTCTCATGCCCGCGAATGAGGAACTTCGCGATGAACGTTGTACCGATCATCTTGGTGGTCAGCCAGAGGATGATCGAAGCAAGACCGAGTCGGGCAGGGCGAATTCCGTTGGCGCTTCGACCGATCAACTCAGCCCACTGTGCTGCGTGCTGTAGCTCGTTATCCGAGAGTTTCTGGAACACCGCAGAGCGGTCGCTATCCGATTCCATGCGGGCGAGCGAGCCGTAAATTGCGGCGGCTCTCCGCGCCGTTCCGAGGAAGCGGTGGTAGACGGCGATTTGCTGTGTGGTGATTGCCAATCGGTTCTCCTGTGAAGGTGTGCGTCGATAATACCGTTTACACAGGTACTCAGCCCGATCACTAACCGGTGAATCAATAGTGAATAGGCGACCGCTATATCCCGGTTTTCTCACGATGCATCTGTGCCACCGAGCGCCAGTGGATGTTCAATGTGAAGGAACTGCATTACTAAGTGGACAACGGTAGACACGGCAATGACCTCGACAGCTCCAGAACAGACGGCAGCGCTGCGAAGTGAGCACGAACCTGACGCCATCCGCCGCCGAGTCGAAGGAGCGGCGGTTCACTCCTACATGGGTGATGCCGTGCTGGGTGCGATAGACGGCGCAGTCACGACCTTTGCGATCGTCACCGGCGTCGTCGGTGCTGATCTTTCATCGAGCATCGTTCTGATCCTCGGAATTGCGAACCTGTTCGCCGACGGCTTCAGCATGGCGGTCAGCAACTACCTTGGCACGAGGACAGTCGCCGAAACGGTAGCGAAGCGGCGAACGGATGAAGAGTTTCAGATTGACGTGATTCCGGAGGGAGAGACGGCAGAGGTCCGGGAGATATTCAGCCAGAAGGGCTTCGAGGGAGACGTGCTGAACCGGATAGTGGAGGTGATCACCTCTGACCGTGAGCTATGGGTGAACACGATGTTGCAGGAGGAGCATGGATTGCAACTCGAAGGCCCATCGGCGTGGCGGGCGGGAGCAGTCACGTTTTTCGCATTCGCTGTGGCGGGCGCAATGCCTCTGCTTTCGTTCGCGACAGAAGCGATCTTCCCTGGATCCGTCAGAGGCGAATTCCTGTGGAGTGCGATCATCACCGGTATCACGTTCTTTGGAGTTGGCGCTTTGAAGAGTAGATACGTGGACAGGCACTGGCTGCGGTCGGGGCTGGAGACGCTGTTGATCGGAGGCGCCGCCGCAGCAATGGCGTTCGGCGTCGGGTTTGGCCTTAAGGGGCTGGCCTAAAGCGCGCCGTCAATCATCACATCGAGC
>JAJCYX010000377.1 GCA_029262715.1 Chloroflexota bacterium | reverse complement strand
TGAGTGCTTTCCAGGACGATATCGACCGTACGATGAAGATCTGAATCACTGTGAAACTGTTTCTTGTCAGGCACGGCGAAACTCAGGCCGGCAGCAATGGCGCATACGGATACTCGGCGTCGCTGAATGACCTTGGCCGCTCTCAGGCGGAGCGAACCGGTCGGTTCATGTTGGACCTGGGCGTGACGCGTATCGTGTCGAGCGATGCGGCAAGGGCGCTGGAGACGGCTGAGCCTTTGAAGCGGGCGCTTGGCATGCAGGTCGACGTAATTCCTGAACTGACAGAGATCGACATCGGCAAGCCTTCCGATGGCGTTACGCCCATGCAAGAAAATAGAACACCAGATGGCAGATTCATCATGGACTGTGCCCATTTGGGTGGGGAGTCATGGGACCAGTTTCGAGATCGAGTCAGCGTCGGGCTTGGGATTCTCGACGACCGGTATGTAAGCGACGAGGTGGTAGCGGTGTTTACTCACGGCGGTGTGAAAAACGTTGCGGTTGATCGCTACCTGGGCCGAGATGCTTCAAGAACGATGCACACACTTTTCGACAACGGATCTATCTCGACCATCGAGGCGATTGAGACCGGCCATATCCTGCACGGTGTGAACGAGGTTTCGCACCTGCGGTGACAGGCGTGCGATCGGACTGTGTTACCTGCCCCGTCTGAATCGGGTGACTAACCGAGAAATCCGAACTTCCAGGCCACCAAGTAACCACCTGATTCCATCTCGCAGACTGATGAGCAATTTGAGTGTGGGTACCCGTTCAGCGCGAGAAACCCCACGAGCAGACGGCATCACACTGCGGTGGCTGATCGTCTGTCCGCTCAGATACTGCTGTTGCATCATCTGTTCGTACGCGTGAAGCTTGTCCGCTGCATGGCGTGAGCTACGAGTCCGTTTGCTGGGAGGTCGATTCGTGCTCATGCGCGACTATCCTAACGCCTGTGGCAGGTCATGTAACCGACACGATATCAGTTCGGTGCAGCTGAATCCCCAAATAGCTCCAGCAACCGTTGGTAGTCATCGCTCCCAAGTGGCGGCGCTTCCATGGACCGCACATTCGCCTCCAGGTGCTCCACTGTGGCCGTTCCTGTCAGAACCGTTGAGATACCGCTGTGCATCGCGCCGAAACGATAGCCTGCGTCGATCACAGACTCAACGCCATCATGTAGCAACCAGCCAAACGGGTCCGATTCGTCAAGAGAACTGACATCTACGCTGCCGTCCTCCTGCCATGTGTCGAACATCGCCTTCCTGTCTTTTTCCCGGGTCAGCGTCTGCCTTATTGGGGCCATGTTCATGATGCCGACACCATGCTTTTCGGCCAGTGGCAGGACATCCTTGGCCGCCCACTGGTTCATGATGCCGTACTTCAGCATGATCACATCCCAGACTTCTGGGTGATCCGTCAGGCCCATTTGCGGGATCAGTGCCTTCGGGTCTTTCGTCATCATCTCGGTGAAACCGATCAGGCGAATCTTTCCTTCATCTCGCAGCTTTAGCATCTCAGGTACAAAGCGGTCGACAACCGGATCGTAATCTCCCGGCAGAATGCCGTGGAACTGCATTATGTCCAGGACATCGGTGTTCATCAGGCGCAGGCTTCGCTCGGTCGATTCGGTCAGCGAACCCGGCTCGGCGTACTCACCACCTGGCCGATAGGACCACTTTGTCGCGAGCAGATAGCGGTCTCGCTGTACACCCTCCAGCGCATTGCCAAGAAGCTCCTCGGAACGACCGTACTGCTCCGATGTGTCGAACAGGTTTACACCGTTGTCTAGCGCTGCGTGAACTAACCGCTTGCGACCTGCATCGTCGACACCGGTCTTCTGGCCGAACTGGCTTGCGCCACCAGTGCCGAGACTAAGTAGAGAGACATCGATTCCGGAACGTCCGAGGGCGCGGTTTTGCATCTGTTCTCCGAGAGAGTGATCCTGTGGGAAGCGTGCTGTTGACGATCTTTGTAGCGATCGTTAGTTGATCTCTCGATTAACTATCACCTCGGTCGCCATTGCTTCCACCAGTGCTATCCAAGGGCGCAGAAGCCTCATATTCGACCTAGTTGGAGCGATCACGTTGGTTTCGCGGGTTTCTCGGGCATGAACGAGAGCATTCCGGAGTCTGCGAATCATATCGGGTAATTTAGGCGTCCAGGCAGCGATGAAGTCGTCTAAGGTCCAATTTTCTTTGATGAGTTCTGACAATTTAAAACCGCCATCAAATTCGAACGGTTTGGTGAAGAAGTGTCTATTACTCTCTATGATTGACCAAATTG
This sequence comes from Chloroflexota bacterium, assembly GCA_029262715.1. GTDB lineage: Bacteria > Chloroflexota > Dehalococcoidia > Lucifugimonadales > Lucifugimonadaceae > JAJCYX01. Next base: position 1,362 of record JAJCYX010000377.1, on the reverse strand, counting down.
TGGAGGGCTCAACGAACCTGCGTATCACACTTCTAATTCTATGCTCAGGATCTGAGCGATCTTCAGCAACCAGCTCCAATATTCTGGCTACCGCAGAGTCCAGATTCCCATGCGTGCTTGGCGCTCCGAGAATTCGTTTCACAGCATTTGAGGTGTCGTCTCGCATATAGTAGAACGCTGCATATTCGATGATTTGATAGTGATATAGGAATCGCCTAACGGGATCACTGGTTTCGACTGACGCGTGCCATACGGAAAGCAGGTAAGGATCCATCTGCCTCGATTTAATCTCGGGCGGAAACTCACTAAGTCTAAGACGTGGAACAGAGACTGGAGATTCAGCACCGGTCGACTCTTCATGTAAAAGAATCTTCGGTGTGCCATTGTCAAAGTAATGCATGAAGAAATTCAGATGCTGGGCAAATTCGACCGCGTACGCGTCCTCGTAGTCGAAATCGCGTATCCAAAACGACGTAGGTACCCATTCGAAATTTTCTGAAGCCATCTTTATAAACTCACCACCGAGCAGTCCCAAATTGCGAAAATCGGTACTCGTTGGTGGTGTGGCAGCGATATGCGCCTCTGCAATTAAAATTAATCGTTCAGATGCATCGGTATATTCACAGATGTAGGTCTTGTTCTTGTATGCGAATTCGAATCTCCGATCCCTGAATTCACTATCCGCTGGAATCGGTGCCCAAATAACTTCGAAATCGCGAGTGTCACGGTGCCATAGTGCAGAAAAACGCGGAGGCAAGACCAAAGAATTCAGACAATCAATTAGGGCAACGTTGTTTTCATTTAGCTGAAATTCGATGGACGGGTCTGCCCAAGGATTGACAATTGCGAATCCATCTCCAGATGCGGGTCGAAGCGAACACGGGGGATTGAACTCGAAGAACTCTGAAAGACATCCTTTGACTAGATTGAGCTGATCTGAGCTTTTATCTTCTGGCATTTCTTAATGATACCAATTATCGCCTAGTACTCGATGATCGCTCGACCGAAGATCTCACCTGACTGCAGCGCGTTCGTGGCCTCGTTGATCTCATCCAGCTTGTAGCGCTTCGTTACCAGTTCATCCAACGGGAACTTGCCCTCTTTGTGCCAGCGCAGGTACATGCTGAAGTCCTTGTCAGGGTACGTCGCCCCGAGCGAACCGCGGTACTGGCGCTGGTGGAACATGAAGTCACCGGGGTCAAGCGTCATCTCCTTGCCCGGCATGCCGATCAGCACTGCCATTCCACCGATGTTGTCCGCGCCGGGTCCACCGCCACGTACTGAAGGAAGGATCTGCTCGTTGGTGATTCGCAGGCCGATAGCGTCGAACGCGTAGTCAACTCCGCCGCCCGTGATCTCATG
>JAJCYX010000376.1 GCA_029262715.1 Chloroflexota bacterium | reverse complement strand
ATCCCGGTCGCGGTGAAAGACCTGTGCTTCACTAGTGGAATCAAGACGATGGGCGGTTCTGCAGTATTTGCCGACAACATTCCGGACTTTGATTCCACCGTGGTTCGGAAGCTTGCAGAGGTCGGAGCTGTGCTTCTCGGCAAGCTGAACATGACCGAAGGCGCAATGGGCGGTTACAACCCGAAGCTGGATATTCCCGACAACCCATGGAGGGAGTCACATTGGGCAGGAGCCTCTTCAAGCGGTTCTGGGTCGGCGACTGCCGCCGGGTTGGCATACGCGACTCTTGGCAGCGACACGGGCGGTTCGATACGACATCCGGCTGCCGTTTGTGGAACCGTTGGTCTGAAACCGACCTGGGGCAGAGTCAGCCGCTACGGCGTAATGGACCTTGCACCTTCGCTTGACCACGTTGGCCCGCTCACAAGATCAAGTCGCGACGCCGGTCTTGTTCTGCAGGCTATCTCGGGCCTCGATCCGAATGATCCGACCAGCCTGCACGAGGATGTCCCGGATATGACTGACGGTATTGGCGATAGCATTGCGGGCCTGCGTATCGGTCATGATGAGAACTTCACGACGCAGGATATGGAGCCGTCATTCGCCAAAGCGGTCCTAGAGGGTGTTCGCATTCTCAGGGAACTGGGCGCGGACATTGTTCCGGTGAAGATGCCACAAGGTCTTCGCGAATACCTGGAGGCCTGGCCTGTAATCTGCTCAAGCGAGGCCGCTGCGGCCCACGCGGGAACGTATCCATCTCGATCCGACGAGTATGGGCCGTGGTTCCGTGAGTGGCTACGACGCGGTGCGAACTACACCGCATCTGAGTATGCCAGGGCGCATGAATTGCGCCTCATGTGTAATGGGGAACTCAGGAACACGATGGCAGGGATTGATCTCCTTGCCGGTCCTGCTACAGCAAGAGCTGCTTACCCGGTTACAGAAGACGAGATGTACGGTCCAATTCCAACGGACCGAGACCCGTGGGCAAGCAGGTATTCCGTACCGCATGACTACGCCGGTCTGCCGACGATCACCCTCCCGGCCGGATTGACCGATGACGGGTTGCCTGCAGCGTTGCAGCTAGCAGGTCATCGCTTGAGTGAGCCGCTACTAGTCAAAGCCGGCGCTGCATTTGAGTCGTCGACAGATTTCCACAAGCTGCATCCTCCGCTGTAATTAGTAGAGGTTCTTGACGTAGGAATCTTTCAACTGAAGCTCCACCTCAGCCGGTGTCTCGTGCCATCGAGTGTGGTCCACCGTGATCTGGCCATATCCCGGCATGTCCGAAATGTCCGGCCACTTGTCGGGCTGCCACAGGCCAGACCGAATCACGCACTTCGCACAGTGGAAAAACGCTTCTTCTATTGTCACAACCAGCGCAAGTTCCGGTGATTTGCCGTTCATCGCCATGCTGTCTCGAAGGCCGCTGTTTCGGACGATCTGCGCCGAGCCGGAGACTCTTAGCGTCTCTCTGTAGCCGGGGACAAGGAAGAACAGGCCGATACGCGGGTTTTCGATGATGTTCAGAAAGCCATCTGCCCGTTTGTTTCCGGGTCGGTCTGGAATTGCGAGTGTCTTTTCATCCAGCACCTGGACAAAACCGGGTGGATCGCCCTTAGGTGAGACATCCATGCTCCCAGTTGTGTCAGCTGTTGCGATCAACAGGAATGGTGAAAGCGATATGAACTGTCGGCAGTGCTTATCGAGACCATTGATAACTTTGCGCTGAACGCGCTCGGCCGGAAAGCCCAGGATATCTCGCAACTGTTCAGTGGTTGTAATCACGTCCTCAAACTGTGGCATCGGTTCACCTTTGGCTAGTGTGCGAGTTTCGGCTCGAATCAGGCGGTTATCACTTCTGGACCGTCTTCTCCGAGGTAGATCGTGTGCTCTTTCCAGCCCACGAAAGCACTCGATACTTCTACGAGCGGGGCATAGGCATGCATCACGCCCTGCTTTACAAGTTCATTTATTGTTCGTTCCACCGGTTTACGCGGCAGATCTGTGAAGTAGCGCAACGCAATGGGTAGGCCGTGCCACTCGTCTAGAGCATCTATCATTGGACCGAACAGCTTATTTGATGGCCGTGGCGGTCGTTCGAGCCTGAATATCTCTGCCTCGCCGTCGTCCTCGACGTAACCCGCACCGGTGGTTGTAAAAGGTTCTATTGCGAAGATCATTCCGGTCTTCAGCTTCGGTCCACCGTTCTGTGCATGGTTTGGGATCTGCGGATTTGCGTGAAGCTCCCAGCGCGCCAGACCGTGGCCCGACAGATTCATGATCGGTTCAAAACCTGTTGCCCTAATTGCATTTTCGATCGCCGTGCCGACAGTTCCGACGCTGACATCATCGCCAACAGTTGCGATTGCCGCGTCGAGCGCATCCGATGCTGCGCCGATCAGGGTTTTCCAGCGGCCATCTGACGACAAATCAACCGAAACCCCGGTGTCGACAGGATAGCCATCTATGTGAGCGCCTAAGTCGATTTTGACCAGGTCGCCTTCTTCGTAGCGAGTGTTGTCTGTTGGCGAGGAGCAGTAGTGCGCCGCTATATTGTTGCGGCTGGTCTGCGCAGGAAACGAAGGCTGTGCACCGGCCGCACGCATCCGTTCTTCCACGCCTTCCTGTAGCTCTCTCAACAGCATTCCGGGCTCGATGGTTTCGGCTGCCCAGTTGCGTGCTTCCGATGCGATTCGGCCAGCACGACGGTAGATTTCGAGGGTTTCCGGGTTCATTTAATGTTGCTGTCCGGCGGCTATCGAGTAGCGGCAGTTGAGTTCTTGGAACTGATGAATTCTAGGCGCATGTGACTGGCTTG
>JAJCYX010000375.1 GCA_029262715.1 Chloroflexota bacterium | reverse complement strand
TTCCCGCCGATCATCTTCGGCATCTCAATGTTTGCCAGGCGATTCCGATTCTGGCTGATTCTTGCGGCAACAGTCGCTTCATTCCTGTTCGGTGTGCGGCTGGTCGAGAGTTCGCCTGACGCCGCCTTTTATCTGCTGCCTGCAAGGGCATGGGAGCTTGGAGTTGGGGCGCTGCTGGCCTTGTGGCTCATTGAGCGTCCGACCAGCGCAACCGGAGTGCCGCGGGTGTTCCGTGAGACCGCATCGCTCGCAGGTGTCGCGATGATCCTGTTTGCGGCGTTCACATTTGACGGCCAGACGAAGTTCCCTGGAGTCGCAGGCTTGCTGCCAGTTGGCGGTGCGGCACTAATCATCTGGTCAAACACGGGCACGAAAACGATCACCGGCAGCGTGCTAGCGCTCAAGCCGTTCGTGTTCGTTGGTCTGATTTCATACTCGCTCTACCTCTGGCACTGGCCGCTGCTCGTATTCGCTCTCTATCCGACCGGCATCGCTGAGCTGCCTCCACTGGCCTTGATCGGTGTGCTGATACTCAGCTTCGTACTGGCGTATCTCTCGTGGCGGTTTGTGGAGCAGCCGTTCCGCAAGCGACGGGTGTTGGTGTCGAAACCGATGCTGTTCGGTGCTGCTGCTGGCTCGTTGGCGGTGCTTGGCGCAGTTGGATTCATGCTCCACGCCGAAGATGGGTATGCTCCGCGGCTGCCTGATGCGGTCGAGGAGCATCAGTTCTTTGCCGAGGGACGACCGCCGCGTGAGTTGGAGTGCCTGCGCGACGCGGGCAATTTACCTCCGATCACGGGGACTGATGATTTCTGTACGTTTGGCGATAGTTCAGAGGACCCTTCGTTCGTATTGTGGGGTGACAGTCATGCTGATGTTCTGATTCCGGCTATGGATTCTCTGGCAGTTGAGACTGGGATTACGGGCCTGCATGCCGGTTACACCTCCTGCCCACCGATGCTTGGCATCACTAGATCTAATCGGGCCAGCTGTGATGAGTTCAACGATTCGGTTGTGCGCGTCATGAAAGAGAACGGCATCAAGACGGTGGTAATGACTGCACGTTGGACCTCATATTTCGAGAACCCTGGAGGATTGATCCCAACTACGGATGATGTCGCGGCCTTCGAGAACTGGAGAACCGAGGGTATCGCCTCCAAAGCACTGGAACGCACGGTCCAGACTCTGATTGCTGATGGGTTCGATGTGTGGTTGGTTCGAGATGTGCCTGCTTTTAGTTTCAACCCTGTTCGGCGGTTGTTAGGTGCATGGATACTGAAGCAGGACGAGTCGAGCATCGGCGTGTCGTATGACCAATACACTCAGACGAACGCCGCATTTGATCGCCTTTCGCAATCACTACTGGAATCGGGCGCTCACCTTATCGATTTACCGGATCGCGTTTGCGAGGGGACGTTCTGCCCGACCGTTAAGGACGGTTTCGTGTTGTATCGGGACAGCGATCATCTGTCTGTCGAGGGAGCGCAATACGTTAAGCCAGCGTTTCAGTTGATGTTTGAGTCGTTGCAAGAGCGGAAGTTGCGGCGAAGGTAGAGCGCAAGGTACTTGACTCTCGTATCTCTTGGTCTCACACCGGGGTCTCACACCGGGGTTGAAATTCACATCACTGGCGCGGTCCTGATATTAGATTCAGCCCTTCGACGACGAGGCGAAAGCTTCATCTGATATTTAGATCGTTGTCATCCGCTGGTAGTAGGCTCCGGTTAGTCTGAATCTGCACCTTGAAATCACCTGAACAGTCGCGCCCTAGAAAAATGAATCAAGATTCCAGTCGCAAAAAGATATCCTGCTTTCAGTGCGGGACTCTGAGCGCGCACGATGAGCACTTTTGCTCCGTTTGCAGGTTCGATATCGGCTCCGAGATATCGGAGCGTAATACGTCTTGCCTGCTCCTGAAACTGGCGGCTGTGGCCTTTGCGCTTGGAGCTGCCGTTCCGATTCTTTTTCTGTTCATCATCGGCGAACTGGGCGCAAGGGAGCTACCGGTGCTTGGCGTCGGTGGAATAGTGATCGCCGTCGCCGTATTCGCGTGGTACTGGGCGCAGAAACTCACACCGCAGTATGTGTTCGTCCCGGCCACTGGTGATCTTCGTTCTGTCGGTTCAGCTTCGCGCTCTGATGAAAGCGACAACTGGTACAACGGCTAGCCGAATCCGCTCAACTACTGATTTTCTGCAGCATCTCTCAGTCCCCGGATCGGCTGGCATCCCGACGCGCATGACATGCAGGGGATGTCGAGAGTGTCCCGGCGTTTTATCTTGCGGTCATGCTTTCGATCATTCGGGGGCTCACCGGCAGGCGGCGAGTCCTTGACTTATTAGCTGCGGGGTGAGGTGCATGCAATGCGCGTTTTTGGGCTGGACTGCCAGACGAATCGAGTTGCTCGTGCGGAGGTGACGCGAATTGGCTGAGCGATATCTGTGGACACCGTGGGATGTTGATGATGAGGGCACGAATACCTGGCCCACGGATTTCCACGCGATTCAGGACAGATACAAAGCTGATCCGTCCCGGCGGTCGACGCACAACGTGCATTCGCTGAAAGGCATCGGGCGACTGGTCGTCATTGAAGGGCCTCCAGCGTATATCGCAGACCACCTGGTCGTGCCCGGAGTTGTCGATATCGGAGAGACGCTTACTTCAGTGAAAGGCTGGGTCGAGGCCAACGTTCACAGCAGGGCGAAGGAGTTTCTCACGCACTTTGAGACTGTGATGGCTCCGCTGCGGAAGAGCAATCCGCTCGATAGAGCCGGGCTGCTGACCCGCTTCTTGCCCAACCAGGTGCTCAGAGGCAAGACCAGCCAGAGTAGAGGTACGTTCAACGAGACGTGGACCGGCACGGACGGTGACCCATGGCCTTCGGATTGGACGATCACCGAGATGGATTCGCTCGACGTACTGGGTGCTGGGGCGGGCGGAGATGAAACGATTGAGATTCAGTCCAATGAAGGCGCCGCAGATGGGCCTGCCGGCGGGTTGAGCAGAGGCTCCGGTTTCACGATGGCCTACAACGGGGATGAGGCCACAGATATGAACGTGGCGGTCAAGACTGTCGAACGCGGAACTGGCGGACCTGTTGTACGGATCGAGAACGGCGGCGGGTTCGACACCTTCTACTACACGATTACGCGGTCGCAGTCGGGGAACGACACTCGTGGATACAAGGTGCTCGATGAGGTCCGTACCGAAGAGTATTCGGACGGTCATCTCAACAACATAGACCCGAGGTGGCAGCGGCTGGTGGTGGAGAACGATGGTTCAGGTGACCCTGCGCTCGACTACACGGAATGGACGGGAACGGAACCCGGGACGCCTTCGGTTTCATACACAGACACCGAGGTCGATGCGATCACCGGGAGCGGGTTTGGTGGGATCTACGAGAGGCTTACCCGGAACGCAACTCGCACCTACGACGATTTCGAGATGACGAATAACGATGCACCCTCAGGTGCGCCGCGTCGTCGCCGGAACCTGTCTTCACTTGGCGTCGGACGTTAGGAGCGTGCGGCCGAGTACGGGATAAAGCGGGACAACGACGCATTGTTGAACGAACGCTCAATCTGACTCGCCGTTCCTTCTGAAGCTCGATTAAGAACGCTCAATGCTGCAGCCGAGGGTGCATGAGAGGATGCGGTCTCGGTAGTGCTCAGCCTGCTCCAGCGGGCAGACGATGACGACGCCTTTTCCCGTTTCGTGCGCTTCCAGCATGATGTTGATCGCCTCGGGCTGAGTCAGGCCTGGAACGCTTTTCATGAGTGAATCGACGACAAAATCCATTGAATGGACCTCATCGTTGTGCAGGAGCACTGCGTAGTGCGGAATGTGCTCTAGCAGCGTGCGGTGTAACTCTTCCGTCTGTGGACTGCTGGTCATTCGACCATTCTAGAGAAGCAGGTGCGATTGACCAATGGTCGGTGTCCCGTGATGCCAGTGATTCGGGGACTCGCTAACGAACCTGACGATCACTCCGCGCTGCCGTACAATCCCGGCCATTCGACCGGACCACCTCACAACGGTAAGCACCGGATTCCGCAGACGCCACTTGCAACCTCCGGAGAAAAAAACATGCAGATCAAAGATGTGAAGACCTGGGCTGTGGCGAATCCTCCGCCCCATCACGGCGGCCCGTTCTGGGTGTTCGTCAAACTCACCACTGATAACGGAATCTCCGGTTATGGCGAGGCGTACGGCGTACCGTTTACGCCGAGCAAGGTGCGTGGGCTAATCGAGGACGTCGCAGAGCGGTTTGTTGTCGGCCGCAGTCCGTTCCAGATCGAGACGATCTGGCGTGTGCTTTACGCGAGCGGCTATTCGCACCATCCTGAGTTCACGATGGGCGGCATCATGAGCGCCCTCGAGATCGCTCTCTGGGACATCGTTGGCAAGGCGCTTGACCAGCCCGTCTACAACCTGCTCGGTGGCAAGGTTAACGACAAGCTGCGTTCGTACACGTACCTCTACGCCGAGCGTACGGGTTCAGATGACGCTGAATCCAACCGATCAAACGACATCCAGGCCGACCCCGAAATTGCTGCACAGCGGGCCCAGCACTATATCGATCTAGGATTCACGGCTGTCGGCTACGACCCCGTGTTGCCGATAAGTTCGTTCGACCCTCGACAGCTTTCTCTTGCGTCGTTGGACAACGCCGAAGCCGTTACGAAA
>JAJCYX010000374.1 GCA_029262715.1 Chloroflexota bacterium | reverse complement strand
GACGATCCGGTCAAGGATGCGGCGAGCCTGCTGTGCGTTGACCAGCTGCATGTCAATCTCACGCGGGTGGCCGAATGCATCGTCAATGGCGTCACGCGTGATCTCGTGGAATACAACGCGCTTCAGATTCTTACTCTTGTTGAGATCAGCCGCCTCGACAAGGTGCCACGATATCGCCTCACCCTCGCGGTCCGGGTCGGTCGCGAGGTATACAGAATCGGCGCCTTTTGCAGCCTTCTTGATCTCGGCGATGACTGTTGCTCGGCCACGGACATTCACATATGTCGGGTCAAATCCTGCCTCGATATCGACCCCGAGGTCACGGGCGGGCAGGTCGCGGACATGGCCCATTGAGGCCTTAACGATATAGTCGTCACCAAGGAAGCGCCCGACAGTTCGAGCCTTTGCAGGTGACTCGACAATGACAAGGCTTTTCTTGGACTTCTTAGCAGTTTTCGGCAAGTACTTTCATCTCCCGGTAATTCTTAGTTGGACCTGGATGCCGTTCGGTTTAGATACGTCATCGGACCTACTTCGTCGACGAGTCCCTTCAGTCCAAGCACGGCAAGGGCCGATGTGACTTCGGCTACTTTTATGCCCGTCGATCTGGATATCTCGTCTGCGTGGCATGGCGCTCCCACAGAGGAGAGATGCTCATGGACACGGTACTCAATGTCTATTCCATTATCTTTACGCGCGAGGCTGTCAACCCCCAATTCGCCCTGTGCAGGCTCGATCTTGCTGTCCGCGGGTTTAACCGCGGGCGGCGAAATGCTCAACTCATCGAGCACATCCAGGTGGCTCGTGGTCAGCTTCGCTCCCTGTTGGATGAGCCAGTTTGGTCCTTCGCTGTTCACCGATAGCGCACTTCCGGGAACGGCAAAGACTTCGCGGTCTTGCTCCAGCGCCCACTTCACAGTCAGCATAGCGCCTGACTTGCGCACCGCCTCGACCACAACAACGCCGCGGGTCAATCCACTGATGATTCGGTTACGGCGTGGGAAGTGCTCAGGCTTGGGTCTGACGCCAACAGGATATTCAGATACAACCGCTCCACCCGTGCCGACCATCTCTCGTGCCATCTGCTCGTGCTCGGCAGGGTAGATGCTGTCAAGTCCACCACCAACAACAGCAACTGTGCGCCCGCCGGCCTCCAGTGCCGCCCGGTGTGCAGTGCCGTCGATTCCACGGGCAAGTCCTGAGTACACGGCAACGCCTGACTGGACCAACCCGCTGGAGATGCGTTTTGCCATCTCTCGACCGTATGCCGTGCAGCGTCGAGACCCAACAACGGCAACAGCATTCTGTTCGGTCGCAGGTAACTCGCCGCGGAAGTAGAGAACTGGCGGTGGGTCATAGGTCTCGGCAAGGCTTTTAGGATAGCCCGGTGAATCGAACCGAAGCGCGCTGATACCGAGGCGCTCGAGCGTCTCCATCTCGTGATCGGGGTCGGATTGCGACCTCAGTTCCTCAAGCGATCGGGCGTTTTCCTGGCCGATACCGGCGGCAACTAGAGCCGAAAAAGGTGCTGACCATGCGACATCTATCGAACCGAAGTGGCGCAGGAGCTGCCTGAAGCGGGCCGGACCTATTCCGTAAACGCGGTGCATCGCAACCCAGTACTTAAGTTCTGGGTCGGTTGCTATCGTTTCGGGGAGGGTCTGCTGGTTGTTCAGGCTCAATCAGTAAGTCCGTGAATGCGGTGCGATCTGCTTGCGGGGCGCAAGCATAGCGGATGAAAGCGTGGGAAGTATGAAGACCGTCAGACGCATTGATGCCGCATTTGCGAAGCGCCGCTAGTTCGGAATGACGGGAATTATGGCGGAGAGGACAGGATTCGAACCTGCGGTAGGTTGCCCCACATACGCTTTCCAGGCGTACCCATTAAGCCACTCTGGCACCTCTCCGCGATCTTCGTCATCGGCTCTAGTTCAGGCAGGCTGCTCCAAGTACACCGTGTTGCCTTCGGGATCCTCGAACGCGGCGACCCTGCCGCCCCAGTGGCCGTCCCACGGCTCTTCGGTGATTGTGATTCCGATGGCCCGAAGTTCCTCTACCGTGGCGTTGACGTCCATGCAATCAAACGCCATAGCCGCTCCCTGCGTGCTTGTCTCCGAGGCTACCAGTGCAAGGTCTGCACCACCTGTTTTCACGCCAACCATCTGACCTTCGTCGTTGAACTCTTCCTCGAAGCCCAGAGTCTCCACGTAAAACCTACGCATCGCCTCAAGGTCCCTCACCTTCAAGTGGACCTCCGACAGACCACCCAGACCAATCCGGCTTGCTTTAGTCGTCATGTCCCCGACCTCCTCGTTAGGTCGCTGTGTGGCGGAGAGGGCGGGATTCGAACCCGCGATGCCGCAGAACGACATACCGGTTTTCGAGACCGGCGCTTTCAACCACTCAGCCACCTCTCCGGACGCCATCAACCCAAACTCTAATCAGTGAGGGTACTCGGCAATTGCGCTGTCCGGTCATCTGCGCACGGACTTTTTTGGCCGAGCATGAAACGGGCAGAACTGAGATTATAGCAACGCGAACGTTGCCTGAACCCATGTCTCTTTACGGGATAACACGCACTCACTGGCCCGGCGAAAGCTTGACACCTTGAATCGCACGTAAATACGATTGTCCGGTAGTACAAGACTGAGCACTGAGTATTAGTACAGATTACATAGATGGCCTTGAGCCGCTGTCCGCGCAGCATGACTGCACGCGGAGGCGGCTCTTTTTGTTTTTGGCGGATTCGCAGCAGAGAGATTCCGAATCATCCCGATGAACGAATGGACCGGAGTAATCCTTGCAGCAGGGCAGGGCACCAGGATGAAGTCAAACCTGCCCAAGACGCTTCACACCGTGTGTGGGAAACCGCTGATTGGTCATGTCGCCGACGTGATGCGGGCTGCCGGAGCGCACAGGGTTGTTGCCGTGGTGAGTCCCGCGATAGCCGAGATGCCGGAGCTCAAAGCAGCCATCGGTGATGATGTTGCGATTGCGATTCAGACCGAAGCGCTGGGAACAGCGGACGCTCTGGAGAGTGCGCGGCAGGCTGTCGGCAATGCAACCACTTTAGTCGTCGCAGCGGGCGACATGGCACTCCTCAGACACGAGTCGATCTCGGACCTGGTGAGCACACACGAACAGTCCGGTTCGCTGCTTTCAGTGCTGACAGCGACCGTCGATGACCCCCAGGGCTTTGGCAGAATCGTGCGTGATGAGTCCGGCGCGATCGAGGCGATTGTCGAGGAGGTGGATACTGACGCAGATCAAAAGCTGATCTGCGAAATGAACACCGGTCTCTACTGCCTCCAGGTCCCCTGGTCATGGGACGAACTGGAAAACCTCGCTATATCATCGGTCGGAGAGAAGTTCCTAACAGATCTCGTTGCGGTGGCCGCCTCTTCCGGTAAAGCTTCAACAACATCGGTGCAGGACGTATCCGAGGCCATCGGTGTCAACAACCGCATACAGCTTGCGGAAGTTGAACAGGCTATGCGTGACAGGATCAGACGTGGACACATGCTAGCTGGAGTCACGATTCGAGATCCCCAAACAACCTATATAGATGCCGACGTCGAAATTGGCCGGGACACGGAACTGCTTCCAGGCAACCACATCCGCAGTGGCACACGAATCGGTGCCGATTGCATCATTGGCCCAAACTCGATTCTCAAGGATTGCGTGATCGGTGAAGGCGCAACGATCATCTCTTCACATGTCGAAGGTGCTGAGGTTGGCGCGGGCAACTCGGTCGGTCCGTTCAGCCGAATTCGCAAGTGCACATATATCGAATCAGGCGCATATGTCGGTAACTTTGCCGAGATCAAGAACAGTAGAATTGGGTCAGGCACGCATGTGGGACACTTCAGCTACGTTGGAGATACCGAGCTAGGCGAAGATGTGAATATCGGAGCCGGGACCGTGACGGCCAACTTTGACGGTGTGAACAAGCACCGGACTGTGATTGGTGATAGGGCAAAGATCGGCTCAGACACCGTGATCGTAGCCCCTGTAAACATCGGAGCAGACGCGAGCACCGGAGCAGGGTCTGTTGTGAATCGGGACGTTGCAGCGGGAGAGACCGTCGTCGGAGTCCCTGCGAAGCTGATTGCGCAGCGTTCCGGCAGCAAGCATCGGACAGAGGCAGATTAGTTGAAGGCCAAAAGGCGACATAGCCAGATAGGTAAAAAAATGAACCTGGAAGAACCGAACGATACGGAGGCCGGTCAACAACTGCCGGCCTTCATGCTGCACCGTCTGCGAGGTGGGCGCTAGAGATGGACATATGGTTACCCTGGCTGGTCGGCGTCATTTCGGCCACCCTGCATTTTCTTTCCACGCTCGTTTTGATTGCGTTCCCTTCACGCAACATCACCTATTTTTCCAGCTCATCCGAGTCGTTTAACGGAAACGGCGACCACGACCAGATCAGGCAACTGGACAACAGAGCGCGGGTCGTTTTCATCGGGCTACAGGCTGCTTCTCTGGTCTCTGGGGCACTGGCGATATCCGAACTGTTCAGCCCGGAGACCGGCAGCGGAGTTGCTCTAACTGTTGGTGGACTGATCGCATTCGCCGCACGCTTCGCCATCCAGAGCGTCTCTTCTTTCATTGCGCACCGCTACCGTGACCAAACTCGAAGAGTCACTTCTCCGGTCGTCTGGCTTGTAATGCAGTTGACCACGCTGCCGGGCACCGGATGGCTTACCACGAAAATCACTGGTCGTACCCCGGGTGACGAAGT
>JAJCYX010000373.1 GCA_029262715.1 Chloroflexota bacterium | reverse complement strand
AAGTATTGGGAAGCGAGTTATCGCGGGTTACCTGCTCCGCTGCGATTCCGCCCGTAGGCGGAACGTCGATTTCTCAAGAATGGCGGAAGCTCCAACGCCTCTTCGTCGCTGAGCACGTCCTTCAACTGCTCGGCAAGTGCCGCCTGCTGGTCTGACGTGCCATCCGCGCCCGGGAATCCCGTGGCGATGATGGTCATCTTGACCTCGTTCTCCATCTTCGGGTCCGTCACCGTACCGAAGATGATGTTGGCGTCAGGATCGACCATGCGTGAAACGACTTCTGAAGCGGTGTGCACCTCGTTCAGTGTCAGATCACTACCTCCGGTGACGTTGAAGATCACGCCCTTGGCTCCCTCGATGGAAACCTCGAGCAACGGAGAATCGATGGCCGCTTCTGCAGCCATGATTGCGCGGTCGGGTCCAGTGCCGTGGCCAATTGCCATCCATGCGTGACCGGCGTTTGTCATGACCGCTTTCACGTCTGCGAAGTCCAGGTTGATCTCACCTGGAACGAGAATCAGCTCGGCAATGGATTGGACACCCTGCCGCAGCACGTCGTCTGCGAGCCGGAATGCCATCTCCATCGAAAGCTTCTCATCTGACATTGCGAGCAGGCGGTCGTTCGGGATGACGATCAGCGTGTCGACAACCGCGGTCATCTTCTTGATGCCGTTTTCGGCCTGCCTTCGCCTGCGTGATCCTTCAAATCCGAACGGCTTGGTGACGACGCCGATCGTCAGTGCACCGAGCTCTTTTGCGACCTCCGCGATGACCGGTGCGCCGCCTGTGCCTGAACCTCCGCCCATGCCGGCTGCGATGAATACGAGGTCAGCGCCTTTAAGCACTTCCTTGATCTCGTCTCGGTCCTCTTCGTGGCAGGCTCGGCCCTTTTCTGGGTCTCCACCAACGCCGAGTCCGCGTGCAGTACTGTCACCGACTCGGAGTCGCACCGGAACGTCTGAACGTGATAGTGCCTGCGAGTCTGTGTTGACTGTGATGTATTCAACTTCTGGAATCCGGTCTCTGTACATGCGGGACACGGCGTTTGAGCCGCCACCACCACAGCCGATGACCTTAATGTTGGCTGTTCCGATCAGCCCTTCGCCCGGACGGTATGTCTGGTCAACCATGTTCTGTTCCTGTGCCTACCCGCCGTGTTCAGGCGGGGCTATTACATCTGATCTCCGAGCGGTGATCCGGTTTGCGATCCCGGGTTGGCCGTCCCCGAATAACGACCGTTTGCCCACATGCGTCTCTATTTGCGACCGGGTAGCCAGCCGGTGAGAGACGACATTTTCCCGTGCTTTTCCTCGATGCCCGTGTATGCCTGCTGCACCGAAGACTTTCGTGAACCTGTCACGTGACTCTCGTGCGGCAGATTGCGGTAACCCCAGAGGGTTATGCCTGCTGCTGCGGCGTAGGCCGGGTCACGATTTACCTCTGGCAGTCCTTCGAGTCCCCTTGGAACGCCTTGCCTGATCTTGCGCTGCAGCATGTAGCGAGAAAGCGGCTCGAATCCCTGTAGTTTCGAACCTCCGCCAGTGAAGACGATTCGCTCCAGCGGAAGGTCTCTCAGGTGCTCCGAATCGAGCCTCAACAGCACCATTCGGAACAGCTCCTGCGCACGGTCCCTCAACACCTGTCCAAGCTCACGCTTCGTGATAGTCAACGGGTCAGGCATGTTGACTGGCTTGATGGTCACCTGTTCCTTCATGGAAGACGCTTCTGGAGCACAGGTGCCTTTTTCAATCTTCAGCCGCTCCGCATCCTCGAACTCGATCGAGAATGCGATGCTGAGGTCGTTTGTGAAGTGGTGTCCGCCTACCGGTACAGCGGCTGTGTGGATGATGGTGCCTTCGTAGAAGACCGAGATGTCGGTGGTTCCACCACCGACATCGACGAGGACTACGCCGTCCTCTTTTTCGTCTGACGTGAGGACCGATTCGGCTGTCGAAAGCGGCTCGACGACCATGTTCATCGGCTCAACACCGGCTTTCCTGACGGAATCCTGTATGGCGAAGATGTGATCGTTGGAACCGGTGACAACGACGCTTTCGATGTGCAGTTCTGACGAGTGCATGCCGAGAGGGTTGCGGACGCCATGGATTCCGTCGAGCGAGTAGCTGCGAGGGATGACGTGCAGCAGCCTGCGGTCTGCGTTCAGTTCCAGCCTCGATGCTGTGCGGAGCGCTGCGTTGATGTCTGTTTCGGTTACCGCTCGCACACCGGAGTCCCGTGGGACGTTGTTCCAGCGGTGAGTAGATTCGAGGTGCGTGCCTGTGAGGCCGACATATGCCCTGGAGATCGCAACACCTGAGTCTGCCGAAGCCCTTGTGACCGCTTCTTTGACCGCTGCGCTCACAGCATCAACGTCGTTGACCGCGCCACGGACCATACCGCGGTTCGGGGCAACTCCGATGCCGAGCAGTTCTACGCGCCGGTCCTGCCTCTTGCGTGCAAGGATTGCGGCGACCTTGGTTGTACCGATGTCAATTGCGGCCCGGTAGTCGTCCTGGATCATGCCGCTCCCCTTAATGTGCTTATGGCCTGGCGTTTGCCATCGCCCGTTGTTGCTTCGGTCCACTTCATCCGGTAGTTCATATGCGTATCGCTCTGGCTCCCCGTTAAGTAGCTCAAATTCTCTCTGCGCTCCTGAGCTTTGCGCTGCGCGAGCGCG
>JAJCYX010000372.1 GCA_029262715.1 Chloroflexota bacterium | reverse complement strand
GTATCGGTCGTCGCCAGTGAAAGCTCTAATGAACTCGCCAACGTCCTTTCGCCCCCGCATCGAGAGCGCTGCCAGTTGGAGTCCTGCGATCCAACCTTCAGTCCGCATTTCGAGGGCTGCCACATCAGCCGTAGAGAGGTCTAATCCCATGACCTCATTGAGGAAAGCGGCCGCCTCGATGGGGGTGAATGACAGATCGGAGGCACGCAACTCAACCGATTCACCGCGCGCCCGGAGGCGGACCAGTGGCAGAAGCGGATCGGAACGGCTGGCAATGACCATGTGCATCTGAGCCGGCATGTGGTTAAGAAGAAAAGTAATAGCGCTGTGGACAGGTTTGGCGTCTATGACGTGGTAGTCGTCGAGTATCAGCACAAAGCTGTGTTCCGATGCGCCCGATCCGGCGGAAAGGTGGTCACCGACCGCATTGATCTCATTGATCAAGCTCGTCAAAACTGATTCGATCGGTGGTGGCTGGGGAGAACGCAGGAATGAAAGCGCATTCTCGCCAACGTCGGGCAGGATCCTTTGCAGCGCGGTAACGAAATAGGTCCAGAAGAGCACTGGATCATCATCGCTCTGATCAAGTGAGACCCAGGCTGCGGGCCGTTCGCTAGCCGCCGAATTCGCCAGCCATTCAGCCAGCAGCGTAGTTTTGCCAAAACCAGCAGGCGCCGAGACGAGAGTCAGCTTGCAGTCAATCCCGTGGTCCAGTCTCTCGATCAGCCTTGGACGCGATACGAGGCCCGGGCGCCATTTCGGCACGTAAAGCTTGGTCTCAAGTAGCGGACTTACGACGACAGGATTTCCTGCTGATTCAACCATGGGTGAATTATGCTCGGAAACCGTTCATCATGCCTATCATGACAACCGGGCTCGATGAACAGGGTCTGGATTCCGACCTTGATAGCCAGCTCCTCAGCCGTAACCGTAGCTATGAACTACCGTCCATTGTCTGACCCAATGTGCCCTGGCATTCCCTTCAACGTAAAACAGCTCGGTCAATAGCTCAAGCACGTTGTCCGACCTGATATCCCGCACAGCAATCCGGCGCCAATTGACACAGCTCACTGAGTGCGGCCCGGTGCCGCGCGATCTGGATTCTGTCACATCTAGCAATACATCAAGCCTGGAACGTGGAGGAGATCTAGCAATGGCTAGAAATGTAAATCTCTCGGACGTATTGCCCAATGCTCATCGGCGAGTTCAACTCTTTGCCGTCTCCAGCACCAGGTTCTTGATAGTCCACCTTTAGGTCCAAAAGCTGAAAAAATCATTGCCGTTCAGGATGCTGGCCGGGTTAGTTTTCGCACGCTCGGGATGCTTAATTCAATCTCCGCTCCGAACTTTCAGCTCAGCACGGACAACACTCGTCGAGAGCGCTCTGGCGAGTACTGCCTGGGAATCTGTAAGTGACCTTGTGGTTTCATCGGAGCAGATCTTTGAATCCTATTCTTGATTAGTGCATCTTATCTGTTACACTGACTGACGTTCAGTCATAAATGACCACTGGATAGATTCACCGAAAGGATAGGCTCTTGGTAACCAGGCGCAGAAGAACAGAAAGCGAACCCGTGCGACGGGAGCAACTCCTCGGTGCCGCCCGCAAAGTGTTCAAGGAGAAGGGTTACGACGGGTCGACCATAACGGACATCGTGCGGGAAGCGGGCGTGGCACAGGGGACCTTCTACCTCTACTACGCCTCGAAGAGAGCTATCGCCGTTTCCCTTCGTGACGACCTGATGAAAAGGATGAGCGTAGCAGTGGAGGGCTCCATGAAGTCCGGCAAGTCATTCGAAGAGCGGCTGAAAAAATTGATCTCTGCCTCGTTCGGGGTAGCACGCCAAAATGCTGACCTGTACCGGCTGGCGTTCATTGGAGCAGACGAGACTCATCAAGAGATGCACACAGAATCGTCCGAGCACGCCTCATTCCTCACCGCGGTCATGAATCTGTTCAAGGGCGCCATCGATGACGGCGAGATGGAGTCCGCGGATCCAGAGATCGCAGCGCGGTTAGCGACCGGTCTGCTTCAGCACGCCATGATCGAAGCGTTTGTTTTCGGCGAGGGTGAAGAGTCGGATCGTCTTGAGTCCGGCGTAGGCGACCTGCTTTCGAGCGGTCTCGTCAGAAGCGTTTAGTTTTTTGCACTGTAATGACTGATAGTCAGTCATATAAATAAGGAGAATCACGATGACCGCAACAGGAATAGCAGGACAGGCCGCATCAAGAGTCCAGAAATTGCGCTGGTGGACGCTGGCAGTGCTCTCGGTGACGATGGTCATCGCGGCAATCGACGAGACCATCCTCAATGTAGCAATCCCATCGCTGCAGCGAGACCTCGATGCATCGTCATCGGCGTTGCAGTGGATGGTCAATTCCTACATGCTCGTGTTCGGTGGGACGTTGCTGACGATGGGTGGACTTGGTGACCGCTTCGGACGAGCCAAGTTGCTCCGAATCGGCCTCGCCACATTCGGCCTCGCCTCACTCGCCGCGGCGCTTTCACAGTCACCCGTGCAGCTAATTGCAGCCCGGGGTGCCATGGGTCTCGGTGGAGCAATGATGATGCCGGCCACTCTTTCGATCATCGTCAACGTCTTCAAAGAGGAAGAGATGGGGAAGGCGATATCGATCTGGGCTTCGATGGCAGGGGCAGGTATCGCACTGGGTCCAATTCTCGGTGGCGTGCTCTTGCAATACTTTTTCTGGGGCTCGATCTTCCTCGTCAACGTTCCGATAGCAGCGACTGCAATCGCAGCAAGCCTGTTCCTGGTTCCGGATAGCCGTGATCCTGAGAGCAGGCCACTGGATATTCCGGGCGCATTCCTTTCGATGGGAGCGGTGTCCGGCTTAATCCTGGCAGTAGTCGAAGGGCCCGGATGGGGCATCTCGTCTCCTCAACTGGCAATCACGGTAGTCGCCACGCTAGTGTTCGCCCTCGGGTTTACATTCTGGGAGAGACGCACCGAGTACCCTTTGATCCAGTTCTCGTTCTTCAGGTTGCCGCGGTTCTCCACTGGAATCGCAGCCATCGGGCTGGCCTTCTTCGCAATGGTCGGGTTCGTCTTTGGCCTGACGCAGTACCTGCAGTTTGTCCAGGGCCACGATCCCATGGCAGCAGGGCTCCGCTTCTTGCCGGCCGCTGTGGGCCTGACCGTAGGCGCGATAGCCAGCGAGGAACTGGCACGCCGCCTCGGAACCCGCAAGGTTGTGATCAGCGGACTGGTTGTCCTCACGGGGATGCTTCCGCTGGTCCTGTTGTGGACAGTAGATAGCAGCTACTGGATCATCGGCCCCGTCGTGCTGGCGATTGGCCTGGGCACGGGCCTGGTGTTCGCCCCTGCGGCCGAGTCTGTAATGGGCGCGGTAGAGGAGGCCAAGGCTTCGGTCAGTTCGGCCATGAATGACGTCTCTCAGATGCTGGCGGGCGCTCTCAGTATCGCTATCGTAGGATCGATAATGTACTCGATCTACACTGCCAAACTCGGAGATGCTGTAGCCTCGCTCCCACAGGGCCTGGCTGATGCTGCGAAAGACTCGGTTGGCGCAGCGGTGGACGTGGCATCACAGCTACCCGGCGAAGAGGGACTTGCTCTCGAGACAGCCGCAAAAGCTGCGTTCACCGATGCTCTTGGCATAGCGGTCATCCTGGGCGCCGGGCTTTCGCTAATAGGAGCGTTGGTACTTGCGAAGTTCATGCCGGGAGGAAGCCCAGCGGGACACGGTGCCGAGCACGCTGCAATCGAGACGGAAACGCACGACTCAGTTCCGGTCTCGACCGAAGTGGCCGCCGCTGGGGATTAAACGAGTATGGCCTCAGGTTCACTGAGACCACCGTCAACTAGATAATGCAGGCTTGCCGGGCGGCGAACTTAAGCCGTCCGGCAAGCCTCAAATCACATTCTTCAAGGTATAAGGCCGGAATTGGGGACAGATGAAATGAGTACGAATCACGACGGCGGTGCTGCAATGGGCGGGCACCTTGAACACGTGAGCGGCGGGAGCGCAAGAGCCTTAAAAATAACTGCCTGGCTCACGGGCATCTACTTCGTTATCGAGCTTGGCATAGGAATCTGGACAGGCTCTGTATCCGTGCTGTCTGATGCCATGCACACCTTCTCTGCGGTGGGCGGGATCTTGCTCGCCATTGTGGCCAGTCGGATTGCGGCGCGACCGGCCGACTCAGTTAACACCTTCGGTAGAAGGCGCGCGGAGATCATTGGCGCCCTGCTGAACGGATTCTTCCTACTTGGAATGGCCGGCATTGTGATCTTCATGGGATCAATGCGGCTGCAAGACCCGAAGGAACTTGCCACCACCCCAATGCTCGCCGCAGCTGCCGGGGGCCTTGCGATAGAAATATATTCCCTGTACCTGCTGTGGAACGCTCAGAAAGGCAACCTCAACATAAAAGGTGCCTACTGGCACGTGCTGCAGACATTTGTTGGAAGCCTCATCATCATCGTGGCCGCATTGGTGATTCGGTTCACCGACTTCCTGGAGATCGACCCGATCCTGGGCATCGCGTTCGGGTTGGTGTTGATATACGCGTCGTACGGAATAATTAAACAGACGCTTACAATTCTCATGGAATCGGTACCGGCCGAGATCGACATCGAGCAGGTACAAGACCGATTGGAACAGATTCCTGGCGTCGAAAACGTCCACCACATCCATGCCTGGGCGCTCACTTCTGGCAGAAACGTCTTCTCGACGCACATCCAGGTCGAATCTGAGGACGATGCCGAGCGGGTTTTGAAGGAGAGTTACGAGCTGCTCGAAGCCCACCCTGGGATATCGTTCGCAACCGTACAGGTGGAGAATGGTTGCGCCGATCTGTCCGGTTCCGAGGATATAGACATCACTGGTCATCACACTCTTCCGCTGACGGAGCACGAACTCCTGGTTAGCAGCCCACAAGGACACGCCGAGCACGCCGAGCACGCCGAGCACGCCGAGCACGGAGGACATTCAACTTGACGTTCATCATCGGCAAGAACTGCATTGATGTCCTTGACGGTGCATGTGTCGACGTTTGCCCGGTGGATTGCATCTACTCGAAGCCGGGAGATCGCCAGCTATTTATCAATCCTGAGGAGTGCATAGACTGCGCTGCGTGTGAACCGGTCTGCCCGGTTACGGCGATCTACTCTGAAGAAGAGGTGCCGCAAGACCAGCAAGAGTTCATAAATCTCAATTATGAATATGATTACGATTCGTCTGAACCGGGGCTGAACACGGCGCGCATGCGAGTGTTGGCCGTCAATCTGGCAGGCGCAAAGTCGGGTACGGAATTAACGCTGCTGAAGGAGTGCGGGAACCCGGACTGTCGCGGGCATGGTGAGCATGGGCACGGACAACGGAGACCGCAGACGGTCAACTGGAGCGATTTGAAGCCTGGCTGATGCCGTTGGCAACCGTGCAATTTCGGACGAAATAGTGCGAATGGCAAAGAAGTCGCGATAAGTTGGCTTCACATCCCGAAGGTAGTTCGAGACGTAGAACCCGGTTGTAGACTGTCGAGAATATTACCGGTGGTCTCAGAGCGTCAGGCTGTTGGCGACAGGGTTTATTAAGGAGCATCGATGTGAGCCTCAGGGCGAAGCGGGAGCGGCGTAAGCAGAGAAAGCATGAACGGACTGCTGCGCTGGTGAAGTCGCGCAGATTCTGGTACGCAAAGTACGTCGTGATTGGGGTTGTGGTTGTAGGAGGACTTGTCGGATTCCTGGCTTACTCGTTGGCTACAGCCAAGATCCTGCCGCCAACGTCATTCACCGCAGCTCACTCCGAACTGCTCCCACCGACGCAGATCAATGCGCGGCCGATCGACCGGCTCGTTCAGGAACATGTGATGGAGCGCAACGCGACTCACGCTGATGGGCAGATGCTTGTTCAGTACAACTGCGAAGACTACGACTGCGTAGACGGTTTTGAGCAGTCCCTCGAAGACATCGTGACCCGGTTCCCGCGGACCGTGTACCTGGCTCCATATCCGAACATGGACGCTAAAATCGCCCTCGCCGCGCCCGGCAGACTTGAGACGCTGGATGAACTTGATGAGGAGAAAATAGTCTCTTTCATCAGGACTAATCTGAGTCGGTGAAGAGTCCCCGGTGAATAGGGTTGGCTTGCCGGCCTTAACGCGTCGTGCCCGGACCGGTCATTCAGTAATGCTCGCTCAAGCTCTTCATTAAGCGTGTCACGAAACTTGCCGGCCTTCAGAGGGCCGATGAAGAACTTCTGGAGCAGGCCAGCGGATCTTGAATCGGTTGAGGTTGCTCCATCAACAGCTTATTTTATGGTTCCGAACTGAGCGCATCTTCCAATTGTCTTGACCCTGCGATCTGTTGATCCTGGATCTGTTCGGGCCAAAACGTTTTGATGTAGGCGACGACTGCTCGTACCTCATCTTCCGTCAGTCGCCCTCTGAACTCGGGCATGACGGTTGCGAGCGGGACACCGTCAAGTATCCATTCGACGAGGTTTCTGTCCGGGTGGTGCCATGTGTGTCCATCCGCTGCGTGCGTCGGCGCAAACGGGACAGGCGGGCGTGTAGTGGCGTCTCCGTGACATGACGCGCAGTTCTGCTGGTACAGCGGCTGCCCCACTTCAACAAGGTCACCGGACGGCAAGATCGGATAGCCGTTTTCGCTGACATCGCCACCGCCAGAGCCGCAAGCCATGGCGATCAGTCCTATGGTGCCTGCAAGCATCGCAAGCCAACGTCGATTTGGTATTGATCTCGAGAGTTTGATCATGCTGTTTTCGGTAGTCGGTAAAAAGCAAAGCCCGCCCGGCTAACTGCTGCGGGCGGGCTTCAGTTGAGCGTGTGAACTATACGACTTCATCGTCGTGGTCGTCATCGCCGTCTTCGTGGTCCTCTGCGGCTTCGTCATCGTGATCGTCTGCGGCAATAACTAGCGTTCCCGTCATTCCGGCTTCCCGGTGTCCCGGGACCGTGCAGTAGTAGGTGTATTCACCCGGCTCCTCAATTGCGAAGGTGTTCATGCCATCTTCGCCGGCGATCAGGTGGATGCCGCCCATCTCCTCGAAACCTTCGATCGTGATGTCGTGTTCCAGGGCGCCTTCGTTGTGGAGCATGACTGTGAATGCGTGACCTGCTTCGATTGAGAACGAAACAGGCGAGTAACCGAACTCATTGCCAATCACGTGGGTCACAGGCGCATCAGGGTCTACTGTGCCAGCTTCGTGGGCGTGCTCATCTGCCTCGGTACTGGCTTCCTCGTGTGCCTCTTCGTCTGGTTCATCGTGGATGTCCTCGACGTGGGCCTCAACCGTTGCCTCGTCATGGTCGTCAATCGGTTCATCGTTTACAACCTGCGCTGGTGAAGGCGTGCCGGGTACGGACGTGGCGGGTGCAAGCGGGCTATCGGATGCCACCGAATCTGTACCGCATGCAACGAAGATCATCAGAAGACCTGCACCGAACAATGTTGCGATCCAACCTGTTTTCCTGCTCATCTGAGGTCTCCTCTGCTCGGCCTGCCGCTGCGTGCGGGGGTCATTAGTTCCTGTTTTCACAAAGATAGGAGACGGATCGGATCGCGGCATCACGTCAAAGGGTGATCTTTCAATCACAAACGCACCATCCGGCATGGTGTGAAAACACCACGCGTGGCTCACCGACACCGTTTGCTGGTGGCTTGAGCCTCTGAGATTTCGGTTGACTGAGCGAAACTAATGTGGC
>JAJCYX010000371.1 GCA_029262715.1 Chloroflexota bacterium | reverse complement strand
ACCGTCGATACCCTTCCCGCTGCTGGATATGCGTGCAGCTGGTGACGAGTGGTTCAGAAACCGCGTACACGGCTACACACTCCAGATCGCAGATGAGCCTGAGCAGGCGCTCTGGGAAGGAGCGCTCGAGTGCCTCGGATACCCTGCGAACAAGAAAGGTTTTTGGCAGCTTGCGGCACGTCTCAACTGGTCTCAGGCAAGTGAGGCGGTTAAGTCTCTGGGTATGATCGATCTTGAAGCCCTGTTTCAATGGGCTGCAGGATTCGGCCAGAAACCAGACGGCGCACCAGTGATTGGTGGCAAAGCACCAAGCTGGCGCTCTCGTTACGGTCGACCTGCCAACAGCCCGAAGTCTCGGGTGCGGGCTGCTGCTACATGGGCAGTGCGCTGGAGTGAGTTGGGTAGTCTCTCCCAGGCCTTCATACAAGCAGTCAGGCGAGCAAAGTCGCCCGGTGACCTTGCCGCAGTTTTCGTTGTCCCTGCCAGTCAGAAGCGATCTACACCGATTGGCAGATCAAGGGCTGGCGACATCGTCGTGAATCATCTGCTCCCCGCTGTCTATGCGCTGGCCCTAGCTCGCCGTGATCCGAAGCTGGCAACACATGTTAAATGGCTCTTCGACACTCACTCCCCGCTGTCATCGAACGGCATCACTCGAGAGGCATCACGTCTTTTGCAGGCCCGAGGTGTAAATGGAAAGCCCCGATCAGCCCGTGAACAACAGGGGCTGATCCATATATACCGAATGGCGGTTGCAAGTCAGCAACCGGTACGTCAACTACCGCTGCTCTAACGCTCTTTGTGGTGAAATCGCACAGATTCCGTTAACGGAAAAGCGTTAGCATGTTCTGATGCAGAGTGAGAATCCGAAATCGACGGCGGACAATAACAAGAACGAAGCGGAGCCTTCGCGCCCGGTTCCCGTTGCACCTGCTCTTGATCCGACTGCGGACGCTGCATCTGTAAACAACCTCCAAAAATCCGATGCTGCAACTAAATCTGACGCTACTGGAACAGCGGCCGAGGAGCGAGCATTGCCGACACCTGAGGTGTCAAGCGCCAAAGATGACAGCGCTGCTCCAGAACAGGTAGTGGCAAACCCCGTTGCCGATCCTCCAGATCGCAATGGTTTCACAACTATTCCCGAGACCGTAGGAAGCTCACTCGATTCTCTGGAGCAAGCTCCAGAGAAAACTGAAGCTCAACCTCCGATCAATCTGTTTCAGCGACCATCTAAAACACCGAGTGCCGGAGGAGATCAAGCTCCTGAAGTCGCAAGCTCAGAACTAGCGCCTGTAACTGAGTCAAGCCAAACAGAGGCAGCCCAATCGGCGAATCCTGAACGGATAGCACGACCTCAATCGCCTGCATCGCCGACTATCGATTCACAGATTCCAGCACCTCCACTGTCAGACCCAGCGCGACGGACCGAGCCGGCAACATCTACTCCAGATTCACCGGCCTCTGTGGCAGCACCAGGTACACCGCCAGCGGCACGAGCGACTACACAGCCGTCAGCACAAGGTGCATTGAACGTTCCGCCGCAAAGTTGGACTCAACCTGTCCGGTCGACCCCGGTCACACCCGCTCCGGCACCTGCCAGAGAGCAGGAAGCTCCCGAAGAACCAAAAGGGCTGCTCGATCTCTACGACTCCGAAGAGTTGATGTGCGAGGTCGACTCAGGAGACGACGGCAGGTTCGTGCTGACCAGCCAGAGGCTGATCTACCAGGGGCGCTCATCCGAGGGTTCACTGTTCTCCGCAGCAGCTGTGGAGGATGTCACTGCGATCGAGTTTGGCAGGCGGGCGAGAGACACTCGAAGCGCCTGGTGGGGCGTCGTTGGCCTGATCGCTGCGATCGCGGTGTGGCAGGTGACGACCAATGAGACCGTCGGCGCGGTGGCAGGCGCAATCGTCGGAGGCATATCTCTGCTGCTACTGGCTGACTACTGGTTCCGGCCAGCCGGATTGATTCTGAGGTTCGGAACATCGGGTGGCCCGGTTGAAGGACCGGTGTCGAGCAAGCGTATTCGAGACGCAGAGATCCTTGCGGCGCAGGTCCAGCAGATGAAACAGCCCGGACAAAGTGCCGGCCAAGGCAGTCGCACAGGAAACTCAGGTCGTCCTCCCGGTGGTAGCCCCGGACTCGGCTAATCAACCGCTCGCTCTCGCTTAAGTGGTGACCGCGACAGAACCGATCCTCAGCCCTGGCTCTACATCGAGCCCCCAGCCATCTCGTGCCCCTTCAGAGAATCTCATCGCACCGGCCATTGCGATCATCGCCCCGTTGTCTGTGCAGAGCGAAATCGGCGGGATCACCACCGGAACCGGCGAGAGCGAGTGAAACGCCTCACGCAACGGTCCGTTCGCTGCCACTCCGCCCGCGACCACGATAGCGCCGCACCCAAACTCAGCAGCAGCAGCAAGTGTTTTCGTTACCAGCACATCGACGACCGAGTCCTGGAACGCTCTTGCCAGGTTCGCTACAACATCAGGTGATGCAGGCTGTTCTGCAGGCGGATAGATACCCTCCCGCCTGGCCCTGTTCAAGACCGCAGTCTTTATCCCGCTGAAGCTGAAATCGTATGTGCCCTTCATCCATGCCCTGGAAAGTGGCTCAGGTTCTGAAGTCACCATAGTGGCCACACGTTGAATCTCAGGACCGCCGGGATAGCGGAGACCAAGTACCCTGGCCACCTTATCGAACGCCTCGCCGGCAGCATCGTCCCTCGTCCCACCTATCAACTCGAAGCGCCTGTTCGGGTGCAATAGCACAAGCTCAGTGTGCCCTCCTGACACAAGCAAACACATGACGCTCTTGCCTTCCGCCAGAACGCCATCAAGCAACTCTCGGTCGTTCTCCCCTGAGTCGACCGGCCTGTCTTTTAGAGTTGCCCATGCTGCGAAGATGTGACCTTCGAGGTGATTCACACCAACCAGCGGGACGCCTGTCGCAGCCGAAAGCCCCTTGGCCATGTTCAGGCCGATAATCAGCGAGCCGGCGAGACCCGGACCATGGGTAACGGCTATCGCATCCAGATCATTCCAGTCCTTGTCAGCCTGCTGTAGCGAGCTAGTGACGACTGATCGGATATCGATCACATGCTGCCGCGACGCGATCTCAGGGACTATCCCGCCGTAGCGTGCGTGGATGTCAACCTGAGAGGCGACGACGTTGGCAAGCACGTTGCCTGAAGTGTCGACGATGCCTGCCGAGGTTTCGTCACACGAGGTCTCGATTCCAAGTACGATCACTATTGATACTCACCAAGCATGCGCGACAGGCATATCGGAGTTAAGATGCCATCAGACGTGATAGTCCGGTAACTAACCATCCGGGCGCAAAAAGTTTAGAACCGGAGGAAAAGTTGGAGTCTTCGTCCTGGCCTGAGTGTATAGCTTGTAATAGCGGAGTGCTTGTGCCTCTTTCAGATTTCGGTGGCCAGGGTGCCGCTGTGCACTACAAGGCCTGGGTTTGTACGAGCCCAGATTGCGACTTCAATCTGAAGATCCGCAACGGTGAAGTTCATCGGAACGAAGCTGTCGTAGACATCGACGGCCAACCACGGCCACGGTGACACGCCTCCCGGCGGTCGAGTCATTTTCGTAAGTCCACGTCTCTGCATAGATCCTGATTCACTGAACTGCCAGATACCGTCTATTTCAATCACCGGGGGATCAGTCCGGCTGCCTTTGTGAGATTGAAAACGTTCGGGCGTATTCACGCGCCTGAATGTTTCAATGCCAGTGGTTCAGTGATTCAGTAGATCGTTTTTTCCTCACACTGGCAACTTCACTATTCGGCGTCGGGAGCGTAAACTTTCGTGGGCCTTCGGGTTTGTGAGATTTTTCGCAATCAACTCCCATGTCCTACGAAGTAGCGAGTTTGGCCGAGTCCGGCAAACTGTGACTTCGTTTGACATCAGGTGAAAAAGGGTCGGTGACAGTTCGATATGGCACAGCTTCCTGGCACGATCGCGCAATCATCGAACCCGGACGTAACGCCCCGATCGGTGCGAAGTGGCCCGCGCATCCCTTCCAGAGACCGGCTGCTGCTCATACTGCTCTTCGCATCCGTGCTGCTCGCGTTCGCCCAGCCCACCCTTGGCGGAGTGGTCCGAGTCACCGGCTCAGGTGACGGCTGCCCGGACTGGCCGCAGTGCTTTGGTAACTGGGTGCCACCGTGGTCAGACGGCCACGCAATCGTCGAGTGGAGCCACCGCACAGTTGGCACCATTTTCGGAGCAGTGATCTTCTTTGCAACCGTGCTGATGTGGATCAGGTACTCTCGGCATCGAGCCCTCGTTTACACCTATACAGCAGCCCTAATCCTCGTTGCAGTTGTCGGAGGTGTTGGAGGCCAGGTGGTTCTAAGCGATCTTGACCCGGCGTGGCGCACATTCCACCTTGGCGGCGCTGAGGTGGTCGCCGCACTGACAGTGTTCGGGCTTGTTCTGGCGACATACCGACCAGCAATGCCTCGCCTAGGCCGCGTATTACCAGAGCACTCGACCGGGCTCAAGCTCGGAACTGCGGCGGCGGTGATGTCGCTTGTGACACTGCTCTCAGGTGCGTACGCAGTCTGGCGCGGTGCGGGTGCAGTCTGCCCCGAGTGGCCGCTCTGTGGTGGAGCAATAATCCCCGAGTCTGAACTGGTCTGGATTCACGTCATCCACCGCATCATCTCGCTCGTCACCGCGGTGCTAATCTTGTACGCCGCCCACAGGATCTACCGAATGCCAGGTGCTTCGAACGCTCTAAAGCTCGCTGCAGCCGCCGCACCGGTCATTCTGACCGCACAGATACTCATGGGCGCAGCCAATCCGTGGTCGCAGTTCGAAGAGTGGGCACGAGCCGGACATCTCAGCCTTGCTACCCTTCTATGGGTTGACCTTTCGTTCGTCGTATCCCTCATACTGTTGCCCGTACCAGGTGGGGTCCCGGAGCGATTGCCCGGACCAGCTGGTCAATCAGGGGCGGAAACAGCTTGATTACCACGGGCGAGGTAGGCCGAGCCGGGGTGCTGAGCATACTAGGCAACTACATAGCCCTCACTAAGCCGAGGGTCATGTCGCTGCTGCTCCTTACGGCCACTACAGGCATGTTTGCGGCTGAACGTGGCGTTCCATCTGGCTCCCTGATCGCATATGTACTGCTTGGTGGAGCGCTAGCGTCAGGCGGCGCAAGTGCCCTGAACATGTGGTTCGAAGAGGACCTTGACCGGCGGATGGGCCGCACGAAGGCACGACCGGTAGCCCAGCGGAAGATGAACAGCAGGAATGCCTTCATCTTCGGTGTGTCCCTGAATATCGCCTCATTCCTTCTTCTCTGGCTCACGGCGAACATGCTGGCTGCTGTGCTGGCAATGACCGGCACCGTGCTGTATTTCGGGCTGTACACGGTCTGGCTCAAGAGAAACACAGTTCACAACATCGTGATCGGCGGTGCAGCCGGGGCGATACCGCCACTCGTCGGCTACGCAGCCGTCAGCGGCACCCTCACGCTCTCATCCTGGTACTTGTTCGCAATAATATTTTTCTGGACGCCGCCTCACTTCTGGGCCTTAGCCCTGATGCTCAAGAACGACTACTCACGGGCAGGCGTCCCGATGCTTCCGGTGATACACGGCGACGAGCAGACCAAGATCCAGATACTTCTCTACTCGTTTCTTGTTGCGGCCATCTCTGTCCTCTACACGACAGCAGACGATGCCCTCGGCTACATCTACCTCACAGGCTCCCTCGTACTTGGAATCGGACTGATCTACTACGCTATGCGGCTGTACCGTGGTGCGCCGAGAGGATTCGCCTGGAGCCTGTATCGCTTTTCGCTCCTCTACTTAGCAGCCCTGTTCGTGATCATCATGGTCGACGTATCGGTCGACTAACTCGTCGATATCGGGCGATAGCCTGGTT
Organism: Chloroflexota bacterium; assembly: GCA_029262715.1. Taxonomy (GTDB): domain Bacteria; phylum Chloroflexota; class Dehalococcoidia; order Lucifugimonadales; family Lucifugimonadaceae; genus JAJCYX01. The sequence continues at coordinate 2,307 of JAJCYX010000371.1, read as the reverse complement.
CGCCTGAGGTGAACTCCAAGTGAACTGGATCAACCGAACCCTATATGCAACCGCTGCAGCCGCCGGGCTCTATGCCGGCGTTTCGACGCTGATGGCTCGGGGCCTTACGCGCTCCACCCGGATACGCCCAGAAGACACACCGGCCACAGTCGGGCTGGCTTATGAGTCGGTCAAGTTCCCTTCCCGAGCAGGCAGAGTGACCCTGAGCGGATGGCTGTGCCCACCTCCGGGATGCACTGACATGAACGACGCTCTTGCTCAGCGGTGGGTTGTGTTGGTGCATGGCTTCGGTTCAAACAGCGCAGACCCAACCACCGGCATGCTTGGTCTTGCGCGGGATCTTCATGATCGAAATTTCGGCGTGCTCCTGTTCGACTTCCGGTCTTCCGGAAACTCAAGAGGAAACGGAAGTTCGGCCGGATACTTCGAGCGGTTCGACCTGCTCGGCGCACTGGACTACCTGGCCGAGCGAGGTGTAGACAGAGCGCGGCTCGGTGTCCTCGGGCACTCGATGGGCGGTGCAGTCACGTTGATGGCATGCTCGACACCGGGCACTGCGGCAGCCGTGGTCTCAGACAGCGCATTTGCGGACCTGTGGCTCATGATCAAGCGTGCCCAGAGTGGACTCTTGATGCCACTGAGGGCGGCGAATCCTGGGATGGAGATCATGGCGCGGTTGCTCTATGGCATAGAGATCAGCGAAGTGTCGCCTGCACGGAGCCTTGCGCTGTCAGAGTCGCCAGTGCTGATCATTCACGGTGAGGAAGACAAAGTCGTCCCGGTCTCCCATGCAAGGTTGCTCGCCAAAGCATCCGGGTCTGAGTTCCGTGCTACGGGAGCGACATCGGGCAGGATCTGGCTCGTTCCCGGGGCAGGACACCTGGAAGCGTACCGAACTGCTACTCAGGAATACGCGAGACGCGTCTCTGAGTTCTTCGATGCACACCTAACCGCCGGTGTTCCCACGGGACTGGCGCAGCGGTAGCGACGATCTGTTGAGCAGCGGCAGGAAGCTAGACCGCAACCGCAGATTTAGCGGTGTTCACAACCTCGGTGAATGCGGCTGGTTCGCGAATTGCCAACTCAGACAGCGACTTCCTGTCGAGGTCTACACCAGCCTGCTTCAGACCGTGCATGAACGTCGAGTAGCTCATGCCGTTTGCGTGCGCTGCTGCGTTGATGCGAATGATCGCAAGCGCACGAGTCTGCCGCTTCTTGAGCCTTCTGTGAGCAGTGGCGTAAGCCATGCTGTGCATCACAGCCTCTTTGGCTGCCTTGAACCGACGGCTGCGTGATGCCCGGTAGCCGCTTGCTGCCTTAAGAATCGCCTTATGGCGGCGCCTTGTCGTCTTTCCGGGCTTTACTCTCGTCAACTTAAGAACTCCTGAACCGTCTGATTCACCTGGCCAGATAGCGCAAACGCGCAGAAATCCGGCTCTTACAAATAGTAACTAATTTCGCAGCGAGAATGTTCCGGCTACGCCTTCTTGCCACCCAGTGCGTGCTTGATGGAGCGTGAGAACTTGGCAGAGTCGAGCGCCACTTTGCCGCCAAACAAGCGCTTAACCCGCTTCGACTTGTTTCGTCGGAGGTGGCTTTTTGGGCCACGCGTCCTGACCACAAGGCCGGTTCCCGTTACATGGAACCGCTTGCGAGCTCCCTTGTGTGTCTTCATTTTAGGCATTATTAATCTGTACCGTTCTGACCCGTTGCCTCAACAGCCGCCGCGGGCTCTTCTACTTTTCGACTCTGCTGTTGAGTCTGTTGCTGTGTCTTGTCGGGGGCCAGCATGATCGCCAACGCCCGTCCTTCCATCGTTGGAGCACGCTCCAACTTCGCAAAGTCCTTCACACCTTCTGCAACTTTCCTCAACACCCGCATTGCAATCTCAGGATGAGCCTGCTGTCGACCTCGGAAAGTCACCGCCACCCGGACCTTGGCTCCTTCATCGAGCAGGCCCTTCACAGTTCGGATCTTCGAATTGATATCGTTTTCGGATATCACCGGTGACATACGCACTTCGCGCTGCTGGCTGGCACCGCGAGCCGCCTTACGCGCCTCTTTGTCCTTCTTACTCTGCCGGTACCTGAACCTGCCATAGTCAAGCAGGCGGCAGACCGGAGGGCTCTGGTTTGGACCAACTTCTACGAGATCGAGGCTTTCCTCTTCTGCGAGCGCCAGCGCGTCTTCAAGCCGCATCACCTCTGATTCTGTTCCCGTGTCTCCACGAATCACTCGAACCTGCGGTGCACGGATACGTCTGTTAGACCGGTAATCTTTTGCTAGTGCCTTGGCTCCTCCGACGGG
>JAJCYX010000370.1 GCA_029262715.1 Chloroflexota bacterium | reverse complement strand
AGCAACATGAAGAGATACGTGCAGGTGGCGGTGATAGGCGGACTAGTAGCGGGATCCGCAGCACTGGGCGCAACCAGTAGCGCAGACGAAGGAGAGGTGCCTTTCGAGGTCGGCGCGACGGACCTGGCAGGCGGTGGAATCCCGGTGCCGGAGTACCCGACCTCTGGTGGTGCGATCACCGATTCTTATGACGGGATTGGCGAGACTGACCTTTGGGTGGAAGCGAATGAGGGCGTCACCTCCAACCGGCAGGTTGAGCAAGTGGCCAAGGCCGGGTTCACGGACATGTCTGCGGGAGGCCTTCCCGAACCGGATGAGTTCCGCGGCGGTTCGCTGGCCGTCTACATAGGGATTGGAGAGACTGACCAGTCTGTTGGAATAGTTGGATTCAGACTTGACCGGGACGGCTCGGTGACCGCACTGGAATCCATCGACACAGGCTCGTTCGTCCTGCTTCAGGTCGACTCTGACCTTCGCCGCGGAGGGGAAGCGCTGTCCACCCTGGATAGTCAACTAACCTTTCATTGCCCCGCGGAAACCGAGGACGAAGTGCGCTATGCCGAACAGACCTTTGGCCTTGGGCGGGAGGCGCTGAGTGCCCTGGACAGAAATGTGATCGCTGCTAGATCAGATCTGACGACCACCGCCGGCGCACAATTCATCGGATGAACATGGCTCCTCCTCAGTAGAAGACCCATCACACCTTGATACTCGTGTGGCGGGTCTTCTTCCGTCTGACTTTCTGGAACAACCTTCGCCATCCTGAGGCTTCAGGCGCGATCGCGCTGGTGACCTGAAATCTAGCGGCGACGTGGCGTCCAACGCCTCCGGTGATAAATGCGAAGGCGCAATCTCGATGGTGACTGGAGCATTGTCAGCCGAGAGCGACGACCAAATCAAAAGTTCTTGATACTGTCCCATTAGGCCCACCAAGTTCAGTTGAGCTCTAATCTCACGGGTCTATACGTGGAACTCCATTTGTTGGGGTCTGTCTACGCTTGGTTACGTGCGGGCACATGCACGGGAGCCTGCTGCTTCAATTGGTCATAGGACCGGATCAGCCAGAGTCGTATCCCTGACCCTCCGTTGTGCCAGTTCGGAATCGGGCGAAAGCAGCGCTGCTCGTCGATTCTTATGCCGCCGAATGTCCAAACTTCGAAGTAAGCACCGCATACTGACCCCCCTCGCCTCCTAATCCATCTCCACCGGCGAGACATGAGCTCTAGGGGTTTCCTCTCGCGCCTTTCCCAGAAAATTGTATGACCGTTCCTGAATTTTTCAGGGCGAGTCAGGAGTGCGTCCAGTTGAAGATATTCCTCCAGATACAGTCCGTTACGGAATTGAGTTGTGAGACTGACACGTCTTTGAGCAATTCGTAACGTGCAGCCGCTTGCCCGCGAAACGGGCATAACCCAGCACTTCACATCGTGATGACCAGTTTTCCCTGTGAATGTCTCTCCCCGACCTTACTTACTGCCTCAGCGCCGTCGCTCAGGGCGTAGGTTCTATCGATTACCGGGGTGACTTTTCCTGATTCGACGAGCTCTTTGAGTACGACCAGGTCTTCCTTCGTCGTCTTGGATATGAAAGTGCCGAGACTTTGGCTGATAAACGGTGACAGCATTTGAGCTCTGATCGAGCGACCAACGCCCATAAACCATCGCCCCCCGGTTCCTCCGACGATTACCAGCCTGCCCCTGGGAGTCAGGGCGCGCCTGAGTTGGGACAGTGATCGGTTGCCTGCCGTGTCGATGATGGCATCGTAATGCTGTCCATTCTCAGCGATCTCTTCTTTCGTGTAGTCAATAACATGGTCAGCACCGATCGAACGGACCAACTCAACGTTCCTTGTGCTGCTAACGCCGGTCACTTCCGCTCCGTACGACTTCGCTATCTGCACCGCATAGGTGCCAACTCCGCCCGAGGCACCGATCACCAGGACCTTCTGCCCCTGCTGCACCTCTGCCTTGTCTCGAATGGCCTGAAGCGCCGTGAAACCTGATATTGGTAACGCAGCAGCTTGCTCAAACGATGCGTTCTGCGGCATCAGCACAAGAGCATCCTCTGACACAGCCGCATACTCGGCAAAAGCACCTTTACCCCAACCAAATACCTCATCACCCTCTTTAAACTCTGTCACGTCAGCGCCGACGGCTTTAACGACTCCTGCCATCTCCATTCCGGGCACCCGATTCTTTGGTTTCAGAATGCCGAATCCCATGAGTCGGATCAGATACGGCAAGCCGGATATCACGAGCCAGTCTCCAATGTGGGTTCCGGCCGCTCGAACCTCTACGAGGACCTGGTCATCCTTGATCTCTGGCCTGTTGATGTCCTGGAGTTCGAGGACGTCGGCGGGTGAGCCGTACTTGTATTGTGTGATTGCTTTCATCGTCTTCTCTTCTTCCTATCGTCTTTATATGTTGAGCCTGGTAAATCGTTGGACCTACTGTTTTTGCAGGCATCGTGGTTAAGGCTCGTCACTCCCGGCTTTAACAAGGACGTTGACGCTCTTGATCGGAAGCTACGCGGCCAGTGAAATTTCAGCGATACGAGCAGGGCCGCGTCCATCACGTCGTGAAGACGTGGCCCTGCCACCAAATCCGAAGGCTGACAGTGGCGCTAGTCTCCACCTACCTCTGAGAGAGCGATCGGCGTGAGAGATGAAGCCGCCACTTCCTGTCCCAGGGTTCCTGGCTCAACCACTTTCTCGCCTTCAACGTCGATGCGAGGGAGCCACTCCAGCCAGGAAGGGAAGTACCAGTTTTTGTCGCCGAGCAGAACCATGCTTGCGGGAACGAGTACCGATCGGACCAGCGTTGCGTCGATGATGACAGCTGCTGCGAGTCCGAAACCCATTTGCTGGAGCACCGTCATATCACCGAGGGCGAATCCACCGAACACGCCAACCATGATCAGTGCAGCACCGGTGATAACCCCGGCAGTTGAGCGGAGCCCAAAGGCCACCGAAGCCTTATTGTTACCGGTGAAGTCGTAGTGCTCCTTGATCCGACTGAGCAGGAATACGTGGTAGTCCATTGAAAGTCCGAACAGAATGCTGAAGAGGAACAACGGCAGCCCGTATTCGATCGCATCCACCTGCTGGAATCCGAGTAGGTCGGCACCGATGCCTTCTTGGAATACGAGGACCATAAGTCCGTAAGCCGCTCCTACAGAAAGAACGTTCATCAGGACCGCTTTGATCGGGACGACGATGCTGCGGAAGATGACCAGCAGCAGCAGGAAGCTACTGCCGAGTACCAGTCCAAAGACGATGGGAAGCCAGATATTCATCTGGTTCACACTGTCGATTCCAAACGCCGCTTCACCACCGACGTATACCTTCGCTATCCCATCGAATGCGGTAGGGACGTACTGATCACGCAATCGTGAAACAGCAGCCTCTGCTTGATCACCAAAGGCATCGCCCTGCATGACTGCCGAGAGAACAACAAGATCGTTACTCGACGCTACGACTAAGGTCGTGTCGCCGAAGAACGGATCTGCATCAAGGTCGCTTTTCAGTGCTTCGATACCTGCCAGGATCACCGGTGAACTCACATCGGGGGCATCGATCACGATGTCTGATGTCAACAGGCCGTCGCTGAACTCTGCGTTAATCAAGTCGTATGCATGAAGCGTCGGGCTATCCTCAGGAAGCATTCGCAAGCCAGAGGAACCCAGGTTCATGGTGAATGCCACAACAGTTACCGCAACAAGAGCTCCACCTGTGAGCACGACGCTCAGGATCGGTCGAGATGTCACCAGGTTGGTGACCTGATCCCAGAATCCACCTCTGGCAGAGTCTTCTCCGTCAACCGTGATTTTCCGGCCGATGAACGGAATACGCAGCCAGTAGATGCGGTGACCAAGGATGCTAATGGTGGCCGGTAGCAACGTGGTGGCTGCTGCTACCGCTGCAATGACAACGACGATTGCGCCGAGACCAAAACTTCGGAACGTCAGATCCGGGACGACTAGCATTCCTGCGAGAGCGATCATCACTGCGAAACCAGAGACCATCACCGTTCTACCGGCGGTGCTTCCGGCCATCGTGATGGCTTCGATTTTCGTCTTGCCCTTAGCTAGTTCTTCGCCGAACCTTTTCACGATGAACAGTGCGTAGTCGATTCCGACTGCCAGTCCAATCATGCTGATGATCTGGACCACGAACTCATCGAGGTCAGTCACCCTGCCAATGATCGAACTGAGCGCCACGGCAACGATGATGGAAATAAGCGCAAGCAGGATTGGCAGTCCAGCAGCCACAGCTGCGCCCAGCACGACAAGTAGCACAACTAGGGCAAGCGCAATCCCGATGGTCTCACCCTTAACTAGCGTACTTTCGGCGATCTCATTGAACTCGGTCTCGATACTGCCCGCGCCAATTGTGGTCACGCGGAACCCAGCGGAAGCGTTCGCTTGTTCGACGACGGCCAAGAGCGGATCGATGATGCCAGATGCCTCATCGTCCAGAACTGTCAGCCCGGTAGGAATGAGCGCCGTTTTTTCATCTGCACTGAGCAGACCTTGACCACCGTCGATGTAGCTCGTGACACTTGCAACATGCTCAAGGGTAAGAAGTTCACCTGTAAGAAAACTTACGAACGCCCTGTTTGTTTCATCATTTGCCGTACCGGCTTCAAATTCGACTAACACATACTGTTGTGATGGTTCGTCAATGTTGATTCGCTTTTCGATAAGTGACCGGGCGACTGACGATTCGATGTTTGAGCCGGTTCCGTCGCTTGCTGTTGTCACGTCGCCGATGGATCCTGCTGCGAAGAATGCGGCAACAAGGATCACCATCCATGCACCGAATATGGTCCAGCGGTGTCGAGCGCTGAAATTCGCAAGCTTACCTGTCAGGTTCAGAGTGGAAAACGGGTTATCCGTATCGCGATCCCCAGCCTGGTCAAAATTGATATTTTCTGTCTTGTTTAGCATCTGCGTCTCTCTTTTAATTCGTCACCCCACGTTGCGAGAGGGGAGGTTTGTTTGAACTAAAACTAAGACGCGAGGCGACAACCGTAATCAACTCAAAGGTTGAACAGGGGGGTTGAACGAGGGGGTTGAATCAGTGGGTCAGGCTATGCCGAGCTGGCGGATTCTGACGATTGCCTGAGTTCGACTGTGGACATCGAGCTTGCGATAGGTTCGGTTGATGTGCGTCTTGATGGTGCTAATTGAAACCACCAGTTGATCGGCTATTTCCTTGTTCGTCAAACCTGCGGCAATGAGGCGCAGAATCCCGATCTCTCGTTCTGTCAGCGGCTCGGCGAGTTCTGAATTTCCGGCGTTCGCTTTTGTTTCACCGGGTTCATCCTGAGTGCCAAAGGCGGACAGAATTTTCTGCGTATAGGAGCAGACAGTGCCCTCGGCGGCGGCATGCCTGAGCAGACTGCGCATGGGCTCCCCTTGATTCACAAATGTGTGTACGTAACCCTCTAGTTCGGCCAGGGTCAAGGCACGATTGAGCGGAGCAAGCCCTGCCGGGATGTCACCCTGGGATTCGTGAGCAAGCGCCTGGAGCAACAGAACCTCGATGACATTCCCAATCCTCCCACCGCCTTCGGCTGCTTTCAGCAAACGTTCAAGCAGCGCCAACGTCTGCTGCATCGAGCTGGCCTGCTTGTCTACCCGGAAGCGAGCGATGAGCACTCTCGCCAGGGTAATGTGCTCGAACTCCCTCAGATAGCTCAGTTCATCATTGGCTGACAGGCCCTGCTCGTCCACCCAGCCGACGGCTTCGGCCAACCTGCCCTGCGCAATCCATATTCTTGGCTTCAATGCACGAATGGGACGTACGTTGGGAACTGGACTTCTGAAATAGAGGCTCTCGGCTTCATCCAGGAACTTCAAGGCACCGTCCAGGTCCCCTTGAGCTTCACTGGCCAGGGCATGCGCAACGCAGTTGCGAGCCGGCCAGTCCGGTAACGCAGCTTTCTGTCCAAGCTCATCGT
>JAJCYX010000369.1 GCA_029262715.1 Chloroflexota bacterium | reverse complement strand
CTGCTCGATGGTGAACTTGCCGAGGTGGTCCCAGATCTCGAGCGAAGTGTCACGTTCCGCCTCGTACTGCTCTATCGAACCGAGCGCCTTCGCCAGTGCGTAGCTGGCGTTACGGCCGGTCCAGGGCACAGAGGCGTGCGTGCTCTCGCCGCGGAACGTTATTTTGATCTCGAGCCTGCCCTTTTCACCAGTGCCGAGAAGGTACGAAAGCGAATTGCCGATCTCGACGGGCGTTCCGCCACCTTCATTCACTGCGAAGTCAGCCGCCAGTGATTCAGGGTGGTTGTCTGCAAGCCAGCCGAAGCCCCAGCGGCCTCCGTGCTCTTCGTCAGCGCCACTCACCAGCCGCAGGCTGTGCTCCAGCTTCACATCGTTGCGTTTCAGAATCGCCATCGCCATTAGCTGGGCCGTTAACAGGGCCTTGCAGTCGTTAGAGCCTCGACCATAGATGCGGCCGCCTTCGATGGTCGCCGAGAACGGGTCGTACTGCCATTTGTCGTAGTTCTCGACAGGCACAACGTCTGTGTGCGACATGAACATGAGGCGGGCGCGTTCTTGCTCGCCGGGATAGACCGAGATGATGTTGCCGCGTGCTGGATCGCGGGCTAGCACCTGTGAGGTCAGCCCTTCGTGGTCGAGCCAGCCAGAGATGAAATCGGTGACCTTTGTCTCGTCACCGGTCGGCATGTAGCCGGTGTTGACTGAAGGAATGCGAACAAGGCTTTGCTCTAGCCCAACGATCTCCTCGGTCAGGTTGTCCACCTGGTCGAGCATGTCCTGAAGTGATGGCAATTTGTGGCTCCGTTTGGTTTTTCGTTTTCCGGTCTTGAATGAAGTTTGCGGGTGGGTAGTTTCGATACAGAGTGAGGTTGAGCCTTGGAGGCGAGGTCAGATCTCTCCGTTTCAGTCGGGATGACAAACCGGTGGGCCCGTCCCACTTACCTCTTCACGTAGATGTTGCTCTTGTGGTCGTAGACTGCTGGGGGCTCTTGCGGCGGGCCGCCTATGCTCGGGATCACTCCGGCCTTGCGGTCATCAATCGTCTTTTGCCATGCACGCCTCAGGTCGGCGGTGTGGCCGCGGAAATGCGGCATGACGTAGCGAGCGAAAAGCTCCATCGAATACTTGATCGTCGCCTGGTCTGACCACTCGTGTGTTGAGATCATAAGGCCGCCAAAACCGCCGGCCTCATCATAAAGCTGCTGAATCTGTTCAATCGCCTCATCTGGCGTGCCGATGATCCACCGACGCTTCTGCACAATCTCCTCCGCAGTCAGCGATTTCGGATCCTGGTCGGGATGAGTCAGCCAGGTCGCTGGCGTGTTGATCGTGTAGAAGTACTTGTGTACATCCCGCACAATCCCTTCCCGGACCTCGGCCCACGCCTGCTCATGTGTGTCCGCAAGATGAACGTACGTCACCACTCTGAAATCGTCCCGGTTCGGCTTCTTACCGTGCAGCGCTCCGTGGTGCTCCACCTTGTCCCATTGCTCATTCAGAGGCACGCCGTTTGCGGGGCCGCCACCAGCAAGCGAGAACAGGATCATGTCGTGCATGGCTGCGAACTCGAGCGACCGTTCGCTACCGACCGACGCCGTTGCCATCTTCAGCCTCGGCTGCTGATAAGACCGAAGTTGGAGCGCCATGTCCTTGATGGTCCAGTACTTGCCCTCGTAAGTCACAGGCCTCTGCGTTTCGAGTAGCTTGACGATGATCTCAGTCGACTCCCGCATCATTGGGTTCAGGTCTGACGTTGGGATGTTGAACAGCTGGATATCGGTGGGAAGGCTGCTCGGACCGACGCCCAGGACAGCTCGACCTCGCGTCATGTGGTCAAGGAATGCGAACCGCTCTGCGACGTGGAACGGGTGGTGGAACGGCAGTCCAACGACCGATGTGCCGAGCCGTATGCGGTGCGTGGTTGCCGATGCTTTTGCCAGCACCATCTCGGGTGAAGGAATCGTCTCCCAGCCAGCAGTGTGATGCTCACCGATGTAGAACTCGTCGAAGTCCATCTGCTCCGCGTAGTTGATCAGGTCGATATCGCGATCGAACGAAAGCGCAGGGTTCTCGCTCGGCAGGTGGAGCGGCATCATGAAAAAGGAGAAATTCATTTTGTTCGTTTTTTCTCAGCTAGTGCTCAACTGGTTGATTGGCGGGCTCGAACAGGTGTCTCAACATGAACGGTAAGATCTCTCCGCTTCGGTCGAGATGACAGTCCTTTGATCGATATGAAAGTTACCAGCGTTCTTTGATCCGGAGCGCAGGTCTGGCCAAACTTGTGGGAGCGTCCGCTGGAACCTAGCACCGGCGGTTTCAGTGGTCAATCACCAACGCATCAGGCCTGTGCTTTTCGGTCTCCGGGCGGTTTCCGGTCAAAGCCGCGTTGCGCAGTAACTAATCTCAGCGACTCGCTCCAGCTAAGATCACCACTGTCGCGTCTGACGTTGCATAGCCGCAGCAGACGTGATCAATGCATGGAAACCTTCTGAGTACCAACGCACCTCTCGCAGTTGTTCCGATCCAGACTGGCGTCAATTCGCCGCGCACATATGAAACGAATCGGTATCGCGGCAATAACGCTCGCCGTCACCGCTGTGGTCGCTTGCTCAAGTGGCGTCCCGGAACCGACGTCAATCGTGTTCACCTCGACAGCGGGAGCAGACTCCGAGGATTCGTCTCGCACTGACATCTACATCTCTCGTTCCGCTGATGAGGCGCCGGTTCGCCTGACGCTGGCCGGAAACCAGGACCTGGCACCGAAGTGGTCGCCGAACCGTTCGCAAATCGCGTTCCTGTCGATGCGAAACGGCACTTTCGAAGTTTGGGTTACGAACGCAACGGGCGAGGACAAGCGAGCGCTGTTCACCGGTCTTGGAGCAGCCACCCGGTTCGAGTGGGCACCAGATTCACGGCGCATCGCGTACGAGGTGAGCAACGATGGCCGTCGCCAGATCTTCGTGGGTGAAGTGCAGTCTGGGGAGACAACTCCGCTCACCTCTGTCGAGGAGTCAGCGCACCTGGGAAGCTGGTCGCCGGACGGAGACTGGCTCGTGTACACACTTATCGCGTCGGGTCGTTCGGGAATCTACAAAGGTAATCCCAAAGGCGTGAACGAGATCGAGGTATCTTCGACGGTTGGCAAGGACCCGCAGTGGTCACCGAACGGCCGCTGGATTGTGTTCACGCCGGATATCGATGGCAGTCAGAACCTGGTTGTGGTGCCTTCGGGTGGCGGTGACGAGACGAATCTGACGCCAACGGCGGGGAACAATAGCGGCGTTGTGTGGTCGCCTGACGGAGATAGGAT
>JAJCYX010000368.1 GCA_029262715.1 Chloroflexota bacterium | reverse complement strand
CCGAGGGCGAATCCAACGGTCACTGCTGCATCAATCGCGTTTCCGCCTCGCATTAGCGTCTGCAACCCTGCCTGCGCTGCCAGTGGATGATTGGCCACTACTGCGCCTTTCCCACCCATGCGGACCGGCCTGTACGCCTGACCGCGCTCGCCGTGGGGCGTGCGGTTGGTCATGTTGTGGTCTGATTCGGAGCTGGATCTGACAGGCATATGGTGATCCTCCGGGGTCTGCGATGTGAGGAAGGGAGCAAGACGAAGCTGCGCGGCAGTCTAGCACCGTGCAGCGAGCTGCTTTTTCCGGTGCGTGTCGGGTTGCTGATTGATAGGGGTGTGTTTCAGTGATCCTCCCTCCCGAAACGGGAGGGAGTTAGAGGGAGGGTTGGTTGGTTGCCGCATGCGGCCTACCTCGCCGCTGCCGTTCTGCTCCGTCTGCGCCACTTTTTTCTGCGGCTGCTACCGTTCCGGGCGCCGTTCATCAGCTCTTCTGGCCGTTCCGGCAGAACCGATTCGTCGGCAACCTGCTTCGGCGCACTCTTCTTCGCTTTCTTGACCTTGCCAACGGAGCCGGGTGCAGACTTACTTGGAGTGATGCCCGGCACATCCTTCAGGTACATGCCGGTCGCAGAAGCCTTCACAGTCGCCAAAAACTCGGGCGTCCCCTCGGCCACCAGCTCTCCGCCACGGTCACCTGCAAACGGACCGAGGTCGACCAGCCAGTCAGCGTTCTTGATCAGATCGAGGTGATGTTCGATCAACAGCACGGTGTTGCCTGCGTCGACCAGCCTGTGCAGGACCTCCATCAGCTGGTTAGCGTCGGCGAACGAAAGTCCGGTGGTTGGCTCATCAAGGATGTAGAAGGTCTGGCCCGTCGAGCGACGTGCTAGCTCCGACGCGAGTTTGATGCGCTGCGCCTCACCGCCTGAGAGTGTCGTTGCCGGCTGCCCAAGCTTGATGTAGCCGAGACCGACATCACGCAGCGTAGTCAGTTTGTTGGCGACCGTCGGGATGTTCTCAAACACGGTTGCTGCTTCCGACACTGTCATGTCCAGCACGTCGGCTATCGACTGACCCTTGAACTTGATCTCAAGCGCCTCACGGTTGTAGCGAGCGCCGCGGCAGATTTCGCAAGGAACGGTCACATCTGGCAGGAACTGCATCTCGATCTGAACGTAGCCTGCGCCTGAACAGGCCTCGCAGCGTCCGCCCTTCACGTTGAATGAAAAACGTCCCGGCTTGTAGCCACGGGCACGCGCCTCGGGCATCGTTGCGAAAAGCTCCCTGATGGGCCCGAAAACGCCGGTGTACGTCGCCGGGTTCGAACGCGGCGTGCGGCCGATAGCCGACTGATCGATATCAATTACCTTGTCGATATGTTCGAGACCCTCAATGTCGTCGTGCACTCCCGGGCGATCCTTTGCTCGGTAAAAGTGCTGGGCCAGCCGTTTCGAGAGAATCTCGTTCACCAGCGTGCTCTTGCCGGAGCCTGAGACGCCGGTGACGCAGACCAGTGTGCCGAGGGGCAACGAGACTGAAATATCCTTCAGATTGTTCTCTCGTGCGCCCAGGACCGTAACCTTCTGGCCGTTGCCCTTCCTGCGCTTTTCTGGAACGGCGATGCTCTTCCTGCCGCTCAGGTATGCTCCGGTGATCGACTTCTCACTCTTCTCGATCACATCGATCGGGCCTTCAGCGATGATGTGTCCACCGTGCTCGCCTGCTCCGGGACCAAGATCGACAATGTGATCGGCGGCACGCATCACAGCCTCATCGTGCTCGACGATCAGCACGGTATTGCCGACATCTCGAAGCCGCTTCAATGTCTCGATCAAGCGGTCGTTGTCAGCGGGATGCAGACCGACAGACGGCTCGTCACAGACGTAGAGAACACCCATGAGCCCTGAACCGATCTGTGTTGCCAGCCTGATGCGCTGACCTTCGCCTCCCGAGAGGGTTCCAGCTGATCGGTCGAGAGTCAGGTAATCGAGCCCAACTCGCTCGAGGAACCCGAGGCGCGCCTCGATCTCCTTCATGATCTGCCCTGCGATAGCCGACTCCCGCTCGTTAAGCGCTTCCTCGGCAGGCTCTGGTTTTTCACGGTCTGCCGACTTCGGCCAGATCGCAGTGCGGCACGCTTCAGTCCACTGCAACGCCCGTTCAACAGACTGCCGCGTCACCTCCATGATGCTCATGCCGAGCACCGTCACCGCTAGAACCTCCGGCTTCAGGCGGTCTCCTTTGCAGGTGGCGCAAGGGCGTTGCGACATGTAGCGGCCTATGTCGTCTCGCACCGAGTCCGACTCCGTGTCGGAGTGCCGGCGCTCCATCGAAGGAATCACACCGTCGAACGCGGTTGACCACCGGTACACGCGGCCCTTCTGCGTGGTGTGCGCAACCGGAATCTTCTTGCCTCCGCTGCCATACAGAATCACCTTCAGGTGTTCCGGGTCCATCTCCCTGACCGGGGTGTCCATCGAGAAACCGTAGTGTTCGGCGACCGACTCAAGCATCGAGGCATACCAGGGCGAGTTGGCTCCTGCCGATACCCACGGAACAATTGCGCCCCCGTTCAGGCTGAGCGACTTGTCCTGGATCACCAGATCGGGGTCAACTTCGAGCCGAAAGCCGAGACCTGTACAGGTCGGACAGGCTCCGTAAGGCGTGTTGAAAGAGAAGTTGCGCGGTTCGAGTTCGGCGATGGAAATGTCGCAGTGGACACAGGCGAACCGTTCCGAGTAGACGATGTCCCGGTCTTTCACTTTTTTCGGTGAACCCGACGGCTTGAGAACGGTGACCAGCATCGTGCCGCTTCCAAGCCGGAGCGCTGTCTCAACCGACTCTGTAAGCCGTCCAGTCTCCGTTTCTGGTCGAACGATGAGGCGGTCAACGACTATCTGAATATCGTGCCATTTGTTCTTGCTGAGCTTGATCTCTTCAGAGAGGTCGATCACTTCACCGTCGATTCGCACCCTGGCAAAGCCGTCGCGTCGCGCAGATTCGAGAATTGCCGTGTGCTCACCCTTCATGTGAGTCACCATCGGCGCAAGCACCAGGATTCGGCTGTTTTCCTCAAGCCGCAGAACTGAATCGGTGATCTGCTGCACAGTTTGGCGTTGAACAGGACGGCCACAATTGTGGCAATGAGGTCGGCCGGCACGTGAGAACAGCAGGCGTAGGTAATCGTAAATCTCGGTGACCGTCCCCACCGTGGATCGCGGATTGCGAGACACGCCCTTCTGGTCTATCGATATGGATGGACTGAGACCATCGATGTGGTCTACATCCGGTTTTTCCATTCGACCCAGGAACTGGCGTGCGTATGCAGACAGGGACTCAACATAACGGCGCTGACCTTCGGCGTAGATGGTGTCGAACGCCAGGCTGCTCTTTCCTGAGCCCGAGACGCCGGTGATGACGACGAGCTCGTCGCGCGGTATCTCAACATCGACGTTTTTCAGGTTATGTTCCCGAGCGCCGACGATCTTGATGGATGATTCGGTCATATTCACCTTGCTGAGAGTGCCGGTTAGTTCTCCAGCTCCCTGCAGGAGAGAGTTAGAGAACGGAGTTGTCAGTCCGGACGACCGACATCTATCTTTCTGAACGTGATTCAGAATCTCTCGCATAACCGTCAGGCAACAGAAAACGCAGCTTGCTGCTCAGATCCCTCCGCGATGGTCGGGACGACGCGAGTAACCCCTGTTTACCACTAAGAGGAACCGAGAGAAACGTCTGGCCTCGTTCAATTCTAGCAATCGACGCAAATATGCGAGGCCAAAACGGCACAATGCATGAGCCGGCACGTCTGAGACACGCTGCTACTATCGACGCCTCGACATCATTCATCCACCGAAAGACGGCGCAAAGACTATGAAATACAGACCGTTCGGCAAAACCGGCCTCGAAGTTTCTGAAGTGATCTTTGGCGCGGGTGCAGTTGGTGGATTGCTGATAGATGCCGACGACGATACTCGCCGTGCCGCTATTCGGATGGCGCTGGATGGCGGGATCAACTGGATAGACACTGCCGCCTCTTATGGCAGCGGGAAATCCGAAGAGGCGCTGGGCTGGCTGCTCAATGAATTGCCAGATTCGGAGCGTCCGTATGTTTCCACCAAGACGGCATTCGATCTTGAGGCGGGTGACTTTGCCGGGCAAGCTGAACGGGCGATCACCGCTAGCCTTGAGCGCCTGAAGGCCGACAGCGTAGATGTGTACACCGTACACAATAGATTGGCGACGGACCACGGCAACATTCAGAACGCTCTAACTCCGGACGACATGCTCCGCACCGGTGGCGTCGCTGATGCGATGCAGGCGTTGATCAGTAGCGGCCTGATACGCCATATCGGCTTCACCTGCACTGGCGAGGCCGAGGCGATGCACGAGGTGATGCGAAGCGGCCGTTTCGAGTCTGCGCAGATCAACTACAACCTGCTCAATCCAAGCGCAGGTCGAGACATGCAGCCGAATAGGGCTGCATATGACCAGAAAAACATCATCGCTGCAGCCGAAGATAACGGCGTAGCTGTCATGGTGATCCGCGTCCTGGCAGCGGGAATCATCGCCACGGACCAGAGGACAGGCAAAGAAGGCGGAGTCGTACTCGAAGGCGATGTGAACTCAGATGTGGCGCGCATGAACGCCGTGGTGCCGCTACTATCGCCCGAACTCGGTGAACGTTCACAGGTTGCGGTGCGCTACGCTCTTCGCAACTCTGGCGTGTCCGGCGTTGTCGTGGGACTAGCCGAACTTGAGCACTTGCGACTGGCTATCGAAGCGGCCGAGATGGGGCCGTTGCCGGATGACGTTTTGGCTCAACTCGACGACCTGGCAGATGCGGACTTCAACCTGAGTTGATGCAGTAGCCGTAGTCTGAACCCATAATTCCCTCACGCCCGGTGATTATGCTGCACTCAATCTTGCGCGTGATACTGTGTCGAGCAGTTGGCAGAAATGGACGGTCTGTCATGAACTGCCGAACCCGCCAAAACTAGAGGTTAGGAGTGTGAAGATGGCAGCATCACAGATCAAAGCAGAGATTACCTACTGCGTGCCGTGAGGCTACCACGGAGTGGCCCTCTGGATGGGGGGCGAGATCTATGCAGCAGGCGGTAACAAGATCGACCTGACGCTCACACCGGGTGGATCGGGCATTTTTGAGGTCAAATTGGACGGCAATATCGTCTTCGATAAGGGCTCGGTTGGTCGTTATCCAGACCTGAACGACGCGAAAGAGATCAAGGCGACGGTGATCAACCAGCTGGCCTGATAAAGGTCAATTCCGCCCCTCTTCACGCAAACCGCACACGGTTCATCACAGTAACCCGCATACGCATGCAAGCATTGAGTAAGAGGTTCTACAAACATCTGCAGAGCCTGAAACACTTGATCGTTCTCGTGGTGAGAAATGCGTCTTCTCAGGCGAAAATTTCTGCTTCGGCTACTCGCCGCCATCTTCGTATTGCTCGTTGCGGGCGGAGCAGCCATTCAACTCGTGCCGCATGGCCGCGACCACGATAACCCGCCTGTTCTTGCGGAGCCGCAGTGGGACAGCGCTCGAACCCGTGAACTTGCGGTCAAAGCGTGCTTCGACTGCCACAGCAACGAGACACGCTGGCCCTGGTACTCGAACATCGCTCCGATCTCCTGGATAACCCAGAACAACGTGGACGAAGGACGCGACGAGTTGAACTTCTCCGAATGGAACCGGAGACAAGAGTCTGACGAGATTGTCGAAGAGGTTGTCGAAGGCGGTATGCCGCCACTCGAATACAACTTGCGCTTCTGGGGCAGCATCAGCGGCTCTGAGAAGGACGAGTTGATCGCCGGTCTCAGGCGTACTTTCGGTGATGAAAGGCGGGACGACATTGACTAAACAGCTCGCCTCACGGTTTCCACACGAATCATGCGACTTCATCCACGAGTCACGTTGATACTTTGGCTCTACATGACGTTTGAACGCAATTTAGGCGGGCCATGTAGACTGCTCGCCAATCCCCGGCGATTGCTACAACCTGGAGGAACCATATGGCTGAGAAGATTTTGATCCCGTTGGATGGCACGGCAGAAGCGGAACAGGTTGTGCCGTTCATCGGCGAGATTGCGAAGGCGGGCGGCTTCGATGTCGCTCTGCTCAGCATCATCGATCCCGAAGACCTGGATGTGACCGAGACAGCGGGCGAAGGCGTGTTGTCTGCACGAGACACGGGTACAGGTGGCTCCGGGGTTGGGATGGACGTTTCGCACGAGGGAGCCGGTGGAACCACAGGAATGGTCTGGATGTCAGAGATCGGGTCTCCCGCCGATCTATCGAAAGAGGAGGCTCAGGCGCTCGATGAAGCAAACCAGAGCACTCGCGCATATCTTGCGAACGTCGAATCGAAGCTCGAAGCGATAGGCGTCAACACTGAGGCCCTGCTGGGCTTTGGAAACGCTGACCACGAGATTGCAGAAGAGGCGATAAAAAACAATGCGACGATGATCGCAATGTCTGCCCGTTCAGGCAATTTCTGGGAGAGGGGTGTGCTCGGAACCACAACAAATCGCGTGATCCATGCGTCACCAATGCCTGTGCTCATCTTCAAGCCGCTTGAAGGACTTTCACCCGCGGTGACGGTGAATCCGAACACTATCGTGATAGCGGTCGACGGCTCTCCCGAATCGGAGC
>JAJCYX010000367.1 GCA_029262715.1 Chloroflexota bacterium | reverse complement strand
AATGACCCTTTCTGGGCATGTTCGACCTCCTCTAAAACGTCCAGTGTCGGACTTTTCCACTGGTACCGTCTCAGGGGGTCACGTCACTGCAGATACGAATACCGACTCCACCAACGAGGCGAGAAACTTGTCAATCCCGATGTCGTGCAAAGAGTCACCACATTGCGCTGGGGCGGCGCAGTGTATACACGGACGTATACAAGTTAACGAGTTTGCATCTATCCGGGCAGTCTTTAGGCATGAAGGAGCACGCGCCACAAGGTGTCGAGTCCAACACGAAGCTCGCGTTTTCCATGCATCTCCGACAAAGGCCATCGCGTTGGCGATAACGACTCAAGCGGGGGTACGGGACCGCATCATGGGGTTGGAGTTTCTTCTCTATAGAGACGTCCGTATCCAACGAGCTAGCGAGCTGGACGGCTTATCCGCGTCCTGTGAATCAGGCGGTTACGTACTCAGTGGCCACAGAATCACCGCCCGATAGATTCGGCTCGCCCAGTCATGACGAATCTCGGCAGTGATCGGTGGAACGCTGGCGTCAGCAATCACAGGTAATCATGGCCCGAACCCGGTCAGTGGAAGGCCACCGTGAGTCAGTAGCGAGCAGGCGACCTTCCGTTCATGCATGTGCCACTTGCTGCAACGCTACGGCACAGGGCCTTTCACGCACCACTCCATCCAGTGCGGTGCTGCATTCAGTGCCGCTGTCAACTCTCGTCCGCCGTTCAACACCGGTCAATCAATCTCAGAGTTGACCGCTCAAGCGGTCAACTCCGGTCAAGTTGTACGACAATCCGCCAACACTTGACCGGGACTTTCTCTTCGGTGGCAGTAGTCGCATAGGAAAGGATTCTCGGCGATGCTAGACCATCTACTAGAAGTCAGAATCATCCCGGAAAACTATCACTTACAGCGGCGCGAATCTCGGGGAGAAGGTCAACACGATGGTTAATTTAGAGCGACCTCATCACGTTCACCTGTGCGAATGCGGTAAACGGCTTCAACATCCTTTACCCAGATCTTGCCGTCTCCGACCGTCCCTGTGTTGGCAGCCCCGCTGATGGCGTCAATCGTGACCTGCACGAAACTGTCTGAAACTACGGTGTCGATCCGAATTTTCGGTATGAATTCGACATGATATTCAACTCCCCGATAGGTGTCCGTTGACCCTCCCTGGCTGCCGAAACCCTGAGCGTCGCTCACAGTCATTCCGGTCACACCAACCGCCCGCAGGGCCTCTCTCACAGGGCCCAATCGGACCGGCTGAATAATCGCCGTTATCTCTTTCATAATTTTCTCCTGGTGCAGACCGTTCGTTTGGTCTGCTCTCTACTTTTCGAAGTTCGTGCTTTCTAGCAGGCGGTACCCGCGTTTCCTCACCGACGCAATACCCGGATGACCAACCGCCTGAAGTTTGGACCTGAGCCGGGACAGGAACGTGTCAACCGTCCGGACACCGGCTGCCCCATCTTTCCAGAATCGGCTATGAAACTCCTCTCTCGGGACCACTCGGTCAGCCTGCTCGTCCAAGAAGACCAGCAGATCGAACTCGGTGGCGGTGAGAGTAATGGGGTTCCCTTTGTAACTCGCCGTGAACAGATGTTGGTGGATCACAAGTCCGACACTCGGTAATGGGATCTCATCAATCTGTGTCTTTCGATGTTGTTGCACCGGAACTTCCAGTATTGAATAGGTTTCTTAAGACAGGCGGTGCCGGTGAGCCACGGCGGACGGTGGGCTAATCGTCCGCCGTGAACTCATGCCGGGATTCAGAGCGTTGAGGTCATTTCAGGGGTCGATCCCTGACGTCTTGCTCTGGAGCAACGTCACTATCTGCACCACCGGAAGGAGCCGCAGACGGAGTAGCTGTCGGCTGAGAGGTCGACACCGCACCAATTGCAGATTGGCTCGGGGCGAAGTCCGGGTATCCGGCAGCAGCGTGTTCGCTGATGTCCAGCCCCCTAATCTGGTCCTCGTCAGATGCACGCATACCTATCGTCATGTCGATCAGCTTGAAGATGATGAATGACGATGGGAAGACGAAGGCAAAGGCTGCGAGTACTCCCACAAACTGGGTGCCCAACTGTCCGGGACCTCCGCCGAAGAATAGGCCGTCGACTCCGCCGTACGCAGACTGGGCGAAAAGACCGACTGCAAGCGTCCCCCATGCACCGGCAATACCGTGTGCGCTGATAGCACCTACCGGGTCATCAATCTTGAACACACGTTCAAGCATCAGGACACCACCGACTACTATCAGACCACCTATGAACCCGATAACAATCGCCGACCCTGGGCTGACGTTGGCAGTTCCCGCGGTGATGGCCACGAGTCCACCGATAACGCCATTTAGTGACAGGGAAGCGTCGTAGTGCTTCCACAGCACATAGCCAAGGCCCATCGCTCCTACTGCACCCGCAGCCGCAGCCAGGTTCGTGGTCACGGCAATCATGGCGATCGACGCATCATTACCTGAGACCGTGCTTCCGGCGTTGAAGCCGAACCATCCGAACCAAAGGATGAAAACGCCGAGCGCTACCAGCGTGACACTGTGTCCCGGAATGGCTCTCGGCTTGCCTCCACCAGTGAACTTACCAAGCCTGGGTCCAACAACAATGGCGCCTGCAAGTGCAGCCCAGCCACCGACGCTGTGGACTACGGTTGAGCCAGCAAAATCGATGAAGCCGTCACCGACGTCGTTGAGCCAGCCACCGCCCCAGACCCATGAGCCGAACACTGGATAGATCAGTCCTGTGATGGCGACGGTGTACAGGAGATACGCACCGAACTTGGTCCGCTCTGCCACAGCTCCGGAAATAATGGTCGCCGCCGTTGCAGCAAAGACCGTCTGGAAGATGAAGAAGGCGAAGTCGAACGCCCCAGCGGTCGTACTTGCGTCGTAGTCACTCAGAAAGAAGTTGCTGGTGCCTAACCAGCCGGAGCTGTTCGTGCCGAACATCAGACCGAAACCCAATGCCCAGAACACCAGTGATCCGACGGACATGTCCATCAGATTCTTCATAACGATGTTAGCCGCGTTCTTGGCTCGAGTCGCTCCCGCCTCGACCATTGCAAACCCGGCCTGCATTAAGAACACCAGTACCGTTGCCATCAGTACCCAGACTATGTCCAGGCTTATTGGATCAAATTCCATGGCTTGCCGATCTCCTTTTAAGCGCCAGGCATCCGTCCGCTTCATGGGGAGCCTGATCAGCTACTAATAAACTGTTGCTCATCAAAAATAGGAGACGGTTGTGTCACGTGAGTTACGAGGATGTTGCTGACTTATTTCGTGCGTGTGCCAGCGACGGGTTGCAGAGTCTCATCTGGACTTTGGCCGGAAGTTCATAGCCGCAACTCCGACGGCCGCGACTGTCACAAAAATCGATGTCGCTACTCCGGCTGTGGAAAACCCGCGGTTATCCGCGATCCATCCAGCTAAAAATGGGGCGAGCGCCAGCGCTCCGTCCCCGGCAACTCTGTAGCTGCCGATCGCAGTCCCACGCGCTGAAGCGCTCACTGTGTCCACGATCATCGATGATGGAATGCTGCTAACTGACCCGCCAAGGCTTGTCACCAGCAGTCCGGCCATCAACAGGTACACGTTGCTCGAAAATCCGAGTAGCAGCGAGCCGACGGCGAGGGTCAGAAGTCCGGGAACCAGGATGCGTGACCTGCCAACGCGATCAGTAAGGCTCCCAACCCAGGGGCCGGTTGCGATTGTCATTGCCGCAGCGACCATCAGGATCACGCCTGTCAATGCAGTGCTGAGTCCAACGGCGTCCTGCGCTATCAATGGCACAAGCGTCTGGCGCATCGCTCCCCGTTGAAAGAAGATCGCAAATGCAGCCAGGTAGGTAGCAAACATCGCCAGTACACGGCCGTTGCCGTTCGGCCTGCTCGACTTTGTCGCTGTCGATCTGTCTGGCCGGGTGGCGTTGGCCCAGGCTTTACTCGCAGGTCCGGCCACGATGAGAATCAGAGTGAACGATACGAGTGCGGCCACTCCGGCGCCTATCAACACGGTGCGCCAGTCGCCAACGAGCGAAAGGATTGCGCCTAGCCCTGGCCCGAACAGCGCTCCGCCACCGATCGAAGAGTGGAACAGCGCCCCGGCCCTTCCTCGACGTTCAGGGGCCGCATTGCCTAACACGATAGTCAGGCCAACGGTGGTGGTTATGCTGGAGCCGATGCCTGAAAGTGTCCGGCCAGCCAGTAGAGCTGGAAGTCCGTCCGCAGCGGCCGCAAACAGGCTCCCAGCGGCAACGGCAAGTGCGCCAAACATCAGCAGATATACGGGCGGAATCTTGCCTGCTGCGTATCCGGCCGGCAGGTTCGTCACCAGCCTTCCAATAGCGAATGCGCTGATAGCCAGCGCTATCGCAGCGTACGAGACGTCGAACTCTTTCTGAATGTCAGGAAGAACCGGCGCTATTGCGCCGAGGCCAAGCATGACGAGGGCGACATTGCTGTACACAACGAACGGCGCCAGCCGCACCCTCAGGGAAGATCGAGTTCCCCCGGGGTCGGCTGGCACGCGGTCGATCTGTTCGGCGCTGTGCGAGGTATGAAAAACGCGCTCAAACAGGCTCATTGTGTTACGCGAGAACCGGTACTTTGACTACTTCCCACATCCACGAAACTGTCTCTTCCAACGAAACGACGTCTGCATACTTCATATGCATGTCGAATAGGTTCACCTTGTGTGAGAGCTGGCTGCGATCAGCAGCGCACTCAAACGGAACGATGACGTTGAAGTTGTTCATGAAGGCGTCAAGCACCGTCGCACGCACGCAGCCACTGGTTGTCATTCCGGTCACGATCACGGTGTCTATCTTCTGCTTGATCAGGTAAGAGACCAGGGGAGTTCCGAAAAAGCCGCTCGGCTTGCCGCCTTTGTTGATGACAATCTCACCCTCCATCGGTTCGATGTCCGGCATGATGAAGTCCCCGGGCGGCAGGTCTTCGGGCCACGCTCGGCCGCTGGACTTCCACAGTCCTTTTTCCTGTGCCGAGGGCTTATAGCCAAGCACCGGATAGCCCTTGGTGTAGTACACAGGTACTCCCAGCTGGCGTGCTTCCGTGATGAGCTTCTTGTTCGCTTCAACAGCCGGGTAACCGGTTTCGCTCCACCCGGTTGGATAGGCGCTGTCAACAAACGCCTTTGTCATGTCGACAACGATCACAGCGGGGTTTGATCCGGCTGTGATAGGTCGATCTGACGGATCAAATCCGTTCTTAAAACTCTCAACATCTACAGTTGGGATCACATCGCTCCAGGGCTTCATAGTCTGTTCCTTATTGCTGAATTGATTCTTTCAACCGCACATCTGTAAAAACCGGCAGGCTCCCCGATTCGCTCTTTGCCAGGGATGCGAAGTGGCAGGCCACGTAACCGCCGTCCTCCGTGCGCTCCAGTTGGGGGGCGCTTTCGGCACAAAAATCGGTCACAATCGGACACCTGGTCCGGAAGGCGCAGCCTGACGGCGGATTCGCCGGACTCGGCAGTTCGCCTGTCAAAACATACCGTTGTCGTTCTTTCTCCTTTCTGGGATCCGGAATTGGAATAGCCGCTAACAGTGCCCTCGTGTAAGGGTGGCGAGGCGACTCGAATATCTGGTCTACCGGTCCACGCTCAACAATCGTCCCGAGGTACATGACCGCAACTTCGTGCGATATGTAGCGCACGGTTGAGAGGT
This sequence comes from Chloroflexota bacterium, assembly GCA_029262715.1. GTDB lineage: Bacteria > Chloroflexota > Dehalococcoidia > Lucifugimonadales > Lucifugimonadaceae > JAJCYX01. The sequence goes on along the minus strand of JAJCYX010000367.1, from coordinate 10,136 downwards.
CGTGAGAGATGAAGACGAAGGAGATGCCCGTGTCCCTTTGCAGGTCACGAAGCAGGTTGATGACCTGTGCGCGAACAGACACATCAAGCGCCGATGTTGGCTCGTCCAGCACGATCACTTTTGGTTCAAGTGCCAGCGCACGAGCTATACCAACACGCTGACGCTGACCGCCGCTGAGTTGGTGCGGGTATCGATTTGCCATCTCTTCAGGAAGCCCAACGCTCTGCATAAGCGAGTGGACTCGCTTATGCGCTTCCTTCTTCGTGCAGATGCGCATGACTGTCAGCGGCTCAGAAATAGACTGGCCAATGGTCATCCGAGGATCTAGCGAGGCCATTGGGTCCTGGAACACCATTTGAACCAACTGCCGATACTGCTTCAACTCATGTGAGGTCGCCGCTCCGTAGTTATGGCCGTCAAGAATGATGCCGCCTGAAGTTGGTGAATCTAGGCGTACCAGCATCCGGCCCAGCGTCGTCTTTCCACAGCCGCTCTCTCCGACAAGGCCGAGTGTCTTTCCGGCCTCGATGTCCAGGTCGACTCCGTCGACTGCTCGCACTACGCGATGCGATCTGCGGAAAAGCCCCTGGGAACTCGCAAAATGCTTTTGTATGCCGCGTACTCTGAGCAGCGGAGTAGTAGCCTGCGCATCGCCTCCGTCGGCAGGCTCTGTTGGCGAAAGCGCCTCAGTTTTCTGCATCGAACAGTCTCCGTTCTCCAAGTGATGCGACAACATCTGAGTGGTGACATGCCGCTGTGTGGTCCGACGCAACGGTCAACGACGCGGGCTGTGTCTCGATGCAAACTTCGTCGCTGAGTGGACAGCGGTCGGCAAAGGAGCAGCCTTTTGGTAGGAAGGCAAGGTCTGGCGGCGTTCCTTCGATCTGGCTCAGGCGTTCCGGCCGCTCTCCGGTTATCGACGGGATAGATTCGAGAAGACCGCGCGTGTATGGGTGATGAGGGTTTTCGAACATTTGATCGGTCGGTCCGCTTTCGATAATCCGCCCGCCGTACATCACCGCGACTCGGTCGGCGAACCGGGCGACCAGTCCCATGTCGTGAGTGACAAAAAGGACAGACGATCCTTCCTCTTTTGAAACCTTCGCTAACAGCTCAATGATCTGGGCCTGGATCGTCACGTCCAGTGCCGTCGTCGGCTCATCAGCGATCAGGAGTCTGGGGCTGCATGCCATAGCCATCGCTATCAGCACCCGCTGCCGCATTCCTCCACTCAACTCGTGCGGGTAGTTGTTGAAGTTACCCTCGGCGTCAGGAATGCCAACCTGCGCCAGCAACTTCAATCCGCGTTCTTTCGCCTCACGCTGTCCCAGGTGGAGGTGTCTGCGCATTGGAGCGATCAACTGCTCAGAAACCCGAAGGACCGGGTTGAGCGATGTCATCGGGTCCTGGAAGATCATCGTGACCTTCGAACCGCGGACAGCGCGCAGCTTCTTTCCCTTGAGTGCCAGGAGATCTGTGCCCTCAAGCATCGCCGAGCCGCTCGTGATCCGTCCGGGGTACTGCACAAGCTGCAACAGCGACATCGACATGATCGATTTTCCGGAACCACTCTCTCCAACTATCGCCAGCCGCTCCCCGGCCTTGATATCAAGTGACACGGAGTTAACCGCCTTCACAACACCGCGCGCTGTGTGGAACTCCACGCTCAGGTCCCTGACGCTGAGCAATGTGTTTTTTTCGGACTGCATCAGGTGGGCCATATTGCCATGATTCAGTGACGATGCATTTGGTGGGCCATTTCTAGATCGGAACTTTGTCGCCAGCATGCGTAGCTCCTTTAGGATCTCTGTCTCGGGTCAAGGAAGTCCCTGACACCGTCGGATAGGAAATGCAGACCAATTGCAACTATCGCAATGCACAGGCCGGGGATAGTTGAGATCCACCAGGCGTTTTGCAGATAGTTGCGGCCGTCTGCAACCAGGTTGCCGAGCGATGGCTCCGGTGGGACGATGCCAAGCCCCAGGAATGAGAGGGCGGCTTCTGCCTGGATAGCGTTGGACGCGTAGAGTGTTGCAACTACGATCATGGGTGCAATGGTGTTTGGGATCACGTGTCGGACGAGGATCCACCGCGTCGGAGCAGAAGCAAGGCGAGCGGCGTCCATGTAAGGGCGGGACCGCAGGCCCATTGCCAGCGACCGCTGCAACCGAATCGCCCTTGGAGTGTCTGCTACGGCAATGGCAATGATGATCTGCGTCACACCGGGGCCCATCACTGCAACAACGCCGATCACCAACAGCAGGGTCGGGAACGACAACATCACGTCTGTCACAACCGATATAGCACGGTCAACTCCGCGCCCCATGAACCCGGCCATGGTGCCGATGATCACGCCCAGGGTAAGGGCAATCATCGCCGCGGCGAATCCAATCCAAAGTGAAAGGCGCAACCCGGCAAGTGTTCTGCTCAGGAGGTCTCGTCCAAGCCCATCCGTACCGAAAGGGTGGCCGAGCGAAGGCGACTGGAACCGGTCAACTATGTTGATCTCGAGCGGCTCCTGTATAGGCAGCCATTGCGCGATCAGTGCCAGCACGACGACCGGCCCGATAAACAGCACGGCAATCTGGTTACTGCGGTTGCTGAAAAAACGCCCGGCAGTGCTTGTTCGCAGATCTTTGACCGTTTCGACCCAGGCGCCGCTGCGACGCAGGGCGATACCCGCGGTTGCCATTTCTCTATGCCTCCAGCTTCACTCTTGGGTCAATGCGGGTGTAGAGGACATCTGTGATGAGGTTGACCGAGATGAACAGGAAGGCGTAGACCAGCACTACTCCCTGGGCCACGGTGTAGTCACGCCCGGAGATTCCCTGTACCAGCAAAGTTCCCATTCCGGGCAGTGAGAAGACGTTTTCAGTGATGATCGTTCCGCCAAGCAGGCGCCCGAAGCTAAGGCCGAGAACCGTTATGACGGGCAGCATTGAGTTTCGTAGAGCGTGCCGAAACAGGATTGTCAGTTCAGGTGTCCCCAGGGAGCGCGCTGTTCGGACGTAGTCATCCTGAAGCGCGTCAAGTACGGCGGTCCTGGTAACTCGTGCAATAGACGCCAGTTGCGCTATGCCCAGCACAACCACCGGCAGAGCGAGGCGAGTGAACACCTGCCAGGGATCAGTCCATTCGATAGTTCCGCTGACTGGAAACCATCCAAGATGCAGTGAAAATACGAGCAGCATCACAAGCGCTATCCAGAAGCCGGGAAGCGCATCTGCGATGATCGCGAACCAGGTTAACCCCTGGTCCAATGAGTCCTTGCCCTGCGTGCGCCAGTAGGCTGCTAGAGCTCCTAACGGGACGGCGACTAGCACGCTGAATACCACGCTGGCGGCTGCGACTGCAAGAGTTATCGGAATCGCATTTTTCAGCAGCTCAACCACCGGGACGCCGGATAGTAGTGAGTTACCAAGGTCGAAGGTCAGCGTCTTTGCCACGTAACGTACGTACTGGACCGGAATGCTGTCCGTCAGCCCAAGTTGCTCTCGCATTATTTCGAGCGCTTCTGCGCCGACCGCTCCTTCGTCACCAAGCAGGAACACGACCGGATCGCCGGGAAGGGCACGGACCATCAGGAACACAACGGTCACGATTCCGATAATTGTCGGGATCATCACTCCGCCGCGTTTTGCCAGGTAAGTAGACATTTTTATGCTCTGATCGCGCTTTGTTTGTTGATATCGCCCGGCGGCAGGGCGAGGTGGCGAATTCTGCCGCCGGGCGTCTGGCTGGAGGTAGCATGGATCCAGCCGTCGATTAGGGACTCTTTACTTTTTCGCCAGCGACACCGGGAAGAAACTCACCTGTGCCAGCGGGTTTATTTGCACACCGTTCACGTAGCTGCCTGAAGCCCACACCACGTTCGCTCCGGTGTACGGGATGTATGGCAGGTCAGTCATCGCTTTTACCTGGATCTGGCTGTAGAGGTCTGCTCTTTCTCCCGGGTCCTGGGAAGCCCGTGCCGCTCCCAGGAGAGCCGTCATCTCCGGATCGGAGTACTTCGCCCCGTTGAGGCCGTTTGGAGCGGCGTTGTCCGGGTGGAGGTAACCAAAGAAGAGCGTGTCCGGGTTCACCGCCGGGTAGAGCCGTCCGGCCATCTCAAAGTTGCCAGTGTTCCGCCGCTGGTTGTAGATCGCCGGCTCGACATTCTCGAACACGACGTCAATTCCAACCTCGGCCCACTGAGCCTGCCTGGCCTGGTTTGCTTCGTTTACCGAAGTGCCAAGGATCTTGACCGTGAAGCCATCCGGGTAACCCGCTTCGGCCAGCAGATCAAGCGCCTTAGCAGGGTCGTATGCGTATGTCGGCACGTCGGTTTCGTAGTTAGGCATCCAGTCCGGGATGAAGTTCGTCGACGGGAACCTGAGGTTCGGCTGAAGCGCATTCTCAATTCCTGCGTCGTCCACCGCGTATGCCATCGCCTGGCGAACCCGCAGGTCCTGGAAAGGCTCGAAATCAGAGCTCAACATCCAGACAACCGCCGCGTAGTTCTCGCGAATGTGCAGGTTGATGCCGTCCTTATCCCTCAGACGGTCAACTGTTTCATTTGAGTTGATGTTCATGGCGATATCGACTTCGCCGTTGAGCAGAGCAGCTTCGGCCGCAGTGATGTCACGGATAAGGATGTACTGGATCTCTGTCAGGGTCGTCTCACCCCCGAAATAGCCCGGGTTGGCCTTCAGCGTCATCTGCGTGTTGGGGATCCAGTCAACAAGTTCGTACGGCCCGGTACCGACCGGGTTGTTCAGGTATTGGTCACCGTACTTCTCAACCGCCTCTTTCTTGAGAACCTGTCCCTGGTGGTAACTAGAAACCTGGAACAGGAAGTTGCCGTCGGGAGCAATAAGCTCAATCTCTACCGTGTCGTCATCGACGGCGGTTACCGAGGCGATGTTGTTGAACTCCGCCCTGTAGGGAGAACCAACGTCGGGGTCGAGCACACGGTTGTATGACCATGCGACATCCTCGGCTGTTAACGCACCAAAATCCTGGTGCCACACGGCGTCATCGACAATCTCGAACGTGTAGGTCAGCCCATCACTGGATAGCGACCAACTCTCTGCCAGGTCCGGGATGATCTCGCCGGTTACCGCATCAAAAGAGGTGAGGCCGTTGTAAATGTTGAATGCAACGTTCTCGGTCTCGATGCGGAACAAGAAGGCCGGGTCCAGTGAGGCGGGCTCGTTGTATTGCCGAACCTTTAGAACCTGGCTGGAAGCAAGTTCGTCTGGCGGCAGCGGCGTGGACGTAGCCGGGATAGCCGTGGGACCGGCTGTGGTTGTTGAAGTCCCGGCGGTACTGGTTGCAACGCTACCCGAAGACGGTGCAGTTGGCTCCGCGGCCGGCTCCTCGCCACTTCCGCAGGCAACGGCTGTAACCAGTGCGGCAATCACGGCGATTAATATCAGTCTCCGGGTCAGAACGAAATTTCTTACGAACGAACTCATCTCAAATCCTCTCCATGTGCCGGTCTTTCGGCACTTTTTGCTGCCAGATTGGCCGCAATTTGATTGGCTATTCAGATCCGACCTTCGAGAAGTACTCAGATGCATACTCAAGTGAGATCACATCGGCGTACTTCTGGTCCATATCGAACAGGTTGATGTAATGAGAAGCCTCAGTTCGATCGAATGTGCACTCCTCAACAACCCCCATCTTGTATCGATGGGTTGCTCCATCCACGACAGATGCCCGGACGCAACCGCTGGTGGATTCGCCACAGGCAATGACCGTGTCAATGCCGAGGTAGTTGAGCTGGAATATGAGCGGTGTGCCCTGGAACGCGCTGGGAGCGGATTTCTTCAGTACAAGCTCTCCAGGTTGCGGCTCTATCTCGTCAACGATGTCCAGCAGACGGCCCCGCTCTTCTGCCGGAAGCTTGTCCACCCAGTCGCGGGCACCCTTCTTCCGAGACCAGGCGCCAATCCCTTGCATGCCAGTCACATAAATGACGGGGACGGAGTTCTTGCGTGCCACTTCCAAAAGCTCCACCGTCTTGTCGATCGCGTTCCAGCCTTCCATTCCCATTGAACTGGGATATCGGACAACCGACTCCATGAGAGGCAGTCGCTCAGTGCCTAACGCCGTGTAGTAATCATCGATGACAAGCACTGCAGGATTAGCACCGAAGCCGAACAACTCGTCCTTGGACCAATGCGTAGCTTCGAGGTGCGCCCTGTCACGGTCGGTCAAGAAGGGCATCCAACTCTTTGTCGTGGTCATGTAGCTCTCCATTCAGGGCTGTGAGCGGGTTTCTATCCAGGCACACAGGCGACTTACGGATCGCCTTTTCGTCGACTGCCTGTCTATTGACCCGCCTGTTGAATGAAGAAGAGATTCGCTGAGGCGCGTTTCACAGGGATTGCATCTGCGTAAACGGAGTATTACCGGGATGTGTAGAGGTAGATTCAGACGTGGCACGGTTCTGTGTGAAAATTGTCACAAACATGTGTGCGAGCAGTGTCGAGCCGTATTGGCTGCAAACACACGGGGAGGAGTCATCCTGACGGTCACTTCAAAATGACCTGCCAAGCCAAAGCTGAATCAACGGTGAATGTTAGAAACTCTGGATTGGCGGTGGCCAGGATAATCAGGCCGATCGCGAGCAGGCCACCATCACGCTAGTCCCGTGTTCATGGCTGAGTTCGAGCCTCCCCGGTCGCCGTATCGTCCCTTGCTGCCAAGGACGTATGCACGCATCCAAGATTATCCACCGTCAACTTAGTTGAAATCTGACTCGTTGACCGCCGCGGATGGACATACCGCGATTTGATCCCTGCCACCCCTTCGTCGCGGGGTCCGGGGTTGTCCGCGGCCAAACACTCGGACTATGTCTGCTACGAACAGGAATCGTGATACCGGGCGATGGGTGATGTGTAACACGCAACAGCCAAGACTGCTCAGCGTTGCTCAGCAGACCGATCCACTGCCTGGCGGTAGGTCAACGCTGCCTCAGTGCGGTTGCTCACACCAAGCTTTGTGAAGATGCTGTTCGTGTGCCGATAGATAGTGTTGAGGGAGGCCCCCAAAGCGAACGAAATCTCTTTATTCGTATGCCCTCCAGCTATCATTTCAAGGACCTGAAGCTCCCTTGGAGTAAGGTCTCCAAGGTTGTTCCTCGATTCACCATCCCTGCTACTCCTTAGGCTCCGGATGCGGGACTCGAGCATTCGCATTCCCAAAGTGCGAGCGATCCGATTCGACTCGCGTAACAGTTCATCTGTTTTCGAGCTGTGGTCTCCTGATTTGTCGAAGTTCGACAGCGTCTCTGCGTACTCAAAACAAGTCCAGGCATAGATCGGTTGCAGGGCCAGGCGTCGGCTGATCTCTATTGCCGCCTCATAGTCCCGGTGCATTCCATCCGTGTCGCCGGTCAACGCCTTCGCCGCTGCCAGGAACCGCCGCAACGGTCCCCATTCGACAACAATGTCATTAAGCTGTTCGAGTGACGATATTAGCGGTTCGGCTGTCTCGGCATCCCTCTCCGACACTGCAAGCATCAGCCGGGCCCCATTGGCCCACTCATGGACTGCCTGTAGTTGACCTTGCCGGGGTTCGATTCCGGCTACAAGCATTCTGATTTCGTCTGGCCAACGCGGCGTGCCGGTCATTAATCCGAAGATGGCCAAAGCCGTAGCGACATGGGCTCGTACTTGTGGTTGTGAATCGGCAACCAATTCAACCAATGATTGGATTGAGCGCAGTAGCTTTTCCGGATCGTTTTTTTCTAACGCGACCTGGGCCTCTGCCAATTGGTATGCGAAGGAGAATTTATTTATGACATCAGGTCTTTGCGCAAGAGCCGAATCAAATCGGCCCAGGAGCATATCGAGGCGCACTAAGTGGGACTCTCCGATTATTGATATGCGTGGTTCCTCAATTCGTTGGCCTATGACCGTCATGCGCTTCCCGGCTTGCCTGAGGCCATCTGGCTTTTGAAGCCACATCGATAAGTCTCCGTAAAAGAACAAAAGACTTCCTTCAGTCAACAGGTCTCCTTGCCTCCTTGCCAAGCGCAACGCGTCGGAAACCTTGCTCAACGCGTTATCAAGTTGGAACGTGACATAAAGGAACATGGCTCGCGCTGAGTCAGCGAAGAGTCTGACCCGTTCGTCATTCAGCTCTCGCGCAATCGACTCGGCCTCAGCGATTTGCACCTCGGCGATTTCGAAATCTGCTTCAGCTAATGCGGAAACCAGGCCAACTCTGGAGTGAAGAATTCCTGCAGCGCGCGAACCTTTTGGAGCGACGCGAAGTCCTCTTTCGCGGAGTACTCGCTCTCCGACGTCCTGGCCGATCAACGGACGTGCATTTATTAACGCAACCTCCAGTGCATTCGTTTCGTTCCCGCGCTCGCTGTAAATATCAAATGCCTCGACAAGGTGGGGATAGGCTCTTGCTGGATCCAGAGGCAGCAACGACCTACCCAAACCTCTCAGCAATTCAGGACGTAACGAGTCATCTCCAAGTTCGGTCGAGATTGCAAGAGCGCGATTAAGGGCAACTTCAGATGTCTCCCACCCTTGTGCCTGCATCGAAGCCAATCCCGCTTCAAGGAACATTCGCGCAGCGTCAAGCCGAGACTCGCGAATCATTGAACGGTCTAGGTGATGTGCTATAGCCGCCGTCTCCGAACCGGGAATGCCTTGCAGTGCGGAAGCCACTCGGGAGTGTTCCGTTCTGGCTGCGAGTGTTGGCAATGACCGGTAGATGGCGTCCCTCAACAGCCAATGCCTGAATACAACTTGGCCTGACTCATTGACTTCGACGAATCCGGAGTTAATGCATTCGGACAACAGCTCGTCAAGACTGTCGCGTTCCAGATCGGTGCGAAGAGTGGAAATCAGCTCTGTGTCTGTGGAGTTACCCATGACACTCATGGTTTCCAAGAGAGAACGTGCCTGTCCAGAGAGATCAGATAGCCGGTGCTTCACTGAGTCGTTGATTGTCGCGGGTATTCCTAGCTTCGCACTTCCGTCTGAGCGGGAGTTCCACCACCTCGTCATTTCGACGATATAGAAAGGGTTGCGACCCGTTCGCATCACGATCTCATTGAGATCAGGAACGCTCAGACGAACCGCTGAAGTCAGCTTGACTAGCTCCCTTGCGTTGTTATCGTCCAGTGCCGACAACTTCATACGCTCAACACCTTCATCACCTGATAACTCGACGGTGAGATCACGTATAACTCCGTCGAAATTCAAATGTGTGTCTCGAAGAGTTGCCAAAATGATCACAGGGGATTGGCCAGATGTCCGTCCAATGTGCCTAAGCAACTCGATCGAGGAAGGGTCAGCCCAATGGAGATCCTCAAACCGAATCATCAATGGTTTCCAGGAGGCGGCACTCGACAGCAGGCGACTCACGGCCTGGAACATTAGGAACCGCGAAAAATCACTGTCGCTTGAGAGTAGACGTTCGTGCGGCGAAACCTGCGTTTCTCTGGCACTCGCATAAAGGCCTGGCAGCAGCCGCGCAAGATATTCCTGATCCTGCTCGTCAGGATGTAACTCCGTCGGCAGGACATCCACCAACCGTCCGAGAACTTCACGCCAGCCAGACAACGTGATCTCGCTTTCGTCATCGAAGAACGATCCGGTCAACGTGAGGAATCCGCGGTCGATGGCGATATCCGCAATATTCCTGGCGAGTCGAGTTTTACCTATCCCCGGCTCACCCTCGATAGTTATGAGTCGTCCGGAGCTTGCGACGCAGGCGTCTAGTGCAGACACGGCGCGCTGCACTTCGAACGATCTTCCGAGAAAGCTGTCCTGGGGGGCGGTGGGTATGCGCCGATTGACGGTCATGTCTGCAATACCAGCTACTGTCTGTAATTAAGACCGTTGTAACTCATCCGGGAATCGATGGCATAACAGATTTCCGCGATGCCTAGAAGATTCTGAGTGTCCAATGTTGCTCCCGGCCTGGGTCGCTAGATCGATAACCGTTCAGCAGCCTGGCTGATGGAAAACCGTCCCCGGCGCGGTGCATAGTCCGAAACAGTCATCATAGGAGATGAAACATTGTTTTTGATAAATACTTTCAAGGGCATCGATAAAATTTGGGTTGTTGCCGCAGCGTTCGTTGTAGTCAGCCTGTTGGGAGCGGTGACGTCTACCAACATCGCC
>JAJCYX010000366.1 GCA_029262715.1 Chloroflexota bacterium | reverse complement strand
ACGCTCTGCCATCTCATCACCGGGCAGGAACTCGAAATCAGCCTTGATCTTCTCGCCGACACGCTTGATCGCAGTCGTGCGGCCTATTGGCAGTGCTGAATCATCGTGAGCCCAAAGAACGACCGGGTTACGCAGGTAGTTCTCGAACTTCCCGCCGCCCAACTTGATCACATCGAACGGGTTACGACTCGACTCGCTGGCCGCAATGGTCATTGAGTACGAAGCGCCTTCGGCGGACGACCTGGAGAGGTTCAGAGTCGCCCGCCGAGGAGAGGTGGACAGCCGCGAAGAAGGAACGGCTGGCCGCCGGGTAGGTCGTATCGACTTCATCGCTTTTCACCGCCCACAGCATCTGACACCTGTGTCGTCATCGACTCAGAGAATCTAAAACCGTCACGGCATATCATTCGGATGATTGGGATAGGCTCAATAGATCCAACCCGCAAGCGCGGGAAGTCAACCTGTTCGGTCAAGCGGCCTGGTCCATGCGGGTCAAACTCACGCCTAAGCGCCCGGTAATTGCCTTGAACCGCTTCGGACTGACTGTTCACAGAGCGCAGCCCCACGAAAGCCCGCAACCACTCGGCTGTGGCCTTCTCAAACTCAGCAAGCGCCGCATCCTGAATCGGCTGAATACGCTTCGCATCGACCTTCAGCGCAGCGAGCGCTGCTATTCGCCGCTCGCGCTCGGCATGCTGCGTTTGTGCTTCCAGGTCACCTCGTACCTGGCGAAGAGGCACCAACCGTTTCTCAAGTTCGAGCGCACGCTCACGCGCCGCTAGCAGGCCACCAGCCAGCCCCGTACCACCTGTGGCTGCTTTGCCCTGAGCCTGCTCGATATCCTCACGCACTCGGGCAAGCTCAAACTCACATTCACTGATCTGGTCCTGAACACTTTTAATGTCTGTTGTTATCGTCGTCATTTCTCTACTCCTGGCCGTATCCGGCCCGCGTTCTCAGGGAACTCCCCTAAGACACTCGCCATATATGGGTCTAATTGCCCGCTTTTCAACTCCCCGAGGTCTTGCCGCGGGGCTGCTTGACCAATTCCAACTTTCCGAGGTCGAGCCGCGGGTCTCTTTCTGTCCGACGCCGTGCCACACGTTCGGACTGACCACCCTCGGATCGCCTGACCTCAACTTGAAGCCGCCGCCGTGCTATCGGGTCAAGACCGAAGCGTGCCTCCTGCAACCGGATCTCAGCGGACAACTTCACACTCGGCTCATGCCAGAACTCATCAATCAGCATCGCCAACCGCATCAGCCCATCAACATCGCTTGGCAAGTATTCAGAGGCCGATGGTCCAGACCAAATAGCAGTCCACCAGACAACGGTCTGTGCGTGCCAGTCCTCACCGTTCGGGTGACGTAGAGGAGGCATCTCTTCTATCGCCGGGCCGGTATATTCCGGGCCCTTCGACCTGCGACTAGATGGTCGAGCCAACATGTGCTTCGGCTTAGGCGTTCGGCCTGGTCCTGCCATTTTCAGTGTCCTTTCAAAAATGCCACGGTTGCGCGGAAAAAACTCCGCCTACCCTACAACCGGTAATGTTTTAGACCCGAGAATAGGGTCCGGGCGGGGGAGGGGGTGTGCCATATCTAGCTCGGCTTCTTCGTGATCGATCCACATGACCGCTTGAATCTCTTCAAAAAGGTCATCGTCAGTGAGAGCAGGTGATTTGTCCTGTTCTGGCAGAGCAGGCCAGTTCGGGAGAGCTGCTAGCCGAGCAGATAACTGTGGATTATTCGGTCTCCTGTTGATAGACAATCCAGTTTCCACACCGCCGGTAGGCGGGCGCTGGCTACCAGTTACCTGCCTGTTTTCAGGATCACTCAAAACGTCAACTCCTCTACCAGTTCACCATTGCCAACTTCGTTCGCTGTGATCGGCACACTGTCTTGCGTATGCTCGTTCCCTGTTCCCTCCCCTACGGGGGAACGGGGAACAAGACATTGTGAAACCGAGTATTGATATGGACTGCCACTTTTTCCCGCACCGGAGCGCGTCACCTGATTTTGGTCACATGCCCAGCGCAGTCCTAACGAGAGCGTCCTGGTTTTGCCTTCGACGGCTGCCCTGATTTCAGGTTCTTTTGCCTGCGGGTTATCTTCAAGCCAGATCACAATTGCTTCAGCGGCCTTGCGTACTTCGTAGTTCTCTACAGATCCGCCGGTCTGAAGCAAGCCCGACTCGCCTAGTTCGACAATCTGCGGTTCAAGATCGTCACCGAACCGTTGAATGCTCGATAGCTGGCGTTTTGACTCGCTTCGACGCAGGACTAATGCCGTGTCAACAGCCGCGAGAATTGCGGTCGAGCCAAGAATCTGATCACCGTCATCCCGATCCGTTTTGCCCATGTGGTGCGTCATCGCTATATGAGCGCCGGATTGCCGTGCAATGACTTCTATCGGTGCCAGGGCCGCGCTCATCAGGGCGTAGTCGTTGGAATCTTTCACGCTGATGAACTTCAACACCGGGTCAATGATTACAAGTACCGGTTTGATCTCGGTTACTGCGAGATGCAATGCCTCAAGCGGGTTTTGAGGTGGTGGGCCGATGTGCAGGTACAGCTCCGCAGGTTGAAGATCCGGCATCTCCCGATAGATCGCTGCCAGGCGTGACCGCTTCTCTTCTATTCCGATGTAAATAACCGGTCCTCTTCGACAGACGCGGCCGAGCATCGAATGACCCATTGCGGTTTGAATAGCGAGTTGTCGCGCAAGTGTGGATTTGCCACCTTTGGGCTTGCCTGCGATCACGCTGGTACCGCCCGTAATCATCAGACCATCCCACTGCCATTCCTCTTCTTCTGGCGGCTCTGCCAGCAATGCCGGGAGTGCTATCAGTCGGAGTCCAGATGTCTCGTTCCTCGTTCCCTCTGAAACTGGGGACGAGTCTTTGAGGCGGTCTAGTAGATCCCGTTCTCTCATCGTGTCGCCGCCATGAATTCGTCGAGTCGGCCAGCTTCGCTCAGCAGGTCGATTACATCACCTCCACGATTGCAGCCGTAGCAATAAAAACTCTGTTGATCCGTGTAGATCGTGAACGACGGCGAACGCTCTTCGTGCAGGGGACATCGGCCCCGCTCGCGGTTGCCGTATGACCGGAGCTGCACACCGAGCATCGATGCCACCTCTTCGATCCTGACTGTCGATTTGATCCGCTGGTAGGGCGACGGTCCGGAGTAATCGCGTCGGGGTGAGGGCGGTCTGTGGCTCATCCAAAACTCCGGCTGCGGCTCGTGCGGCATGATTGCGCAACGTCGGTTTGGGCGTAGGATCGCTTGCAACTCAAGCCATACCAGACGCAAATTCGCCAGCGTTGGACCGCCTTCATTCGCACATCCCACCTGGTGATCGCCTAACTGACCGAACGTCTGAAGCCACCAGAAGCGGCCATCGGAGTCCAGCTTGACGGCCTCGAATGTGCAAGCAGGGCAGTACCCCGCCGCGTCAAGAACCGGTGCAGCCTCAAGCATTGAGCGAGCCTTTGCCTCAGCGTCCGGTTGCTGGGAGAGAGTAGAAACCACGAGAACTCCTCGCGTTAGTGATATCAGGCCGGTATGGGTTGTACATGTGAACCTATTTGCCTGCGCCAGTGGCCTTAGTGTCGCCGTTCATCACTGATTCAGATGTGG
>JAJCYX010000365.1 GCA_029262715.1 Chloroflexota bacterium | reverse complement strand
AAGAAGACTATCTTAAGTTGGCGATGCAACACCGCTTTGGTGACGGGACTCATGATTCGATCCTTCCTCCAATCGAGGAGATGTAGTCATCTTCGGGATCTAGGCGCAATCCGTGAACACTCTCCTGCATCTGCCAACATAGCCCCTTTGCCAGCGCGTCTATGTAAGATTCGGTTATGAGCCGATTAGTTGATATTGGCGAGTGCCGACTGGAAGTCATATCTTCAGGAACTACGTCGCCCACAGTTGTTTTCGAGAGTGGGGCCGGAAGGCCGGCGGCTGACTGGGACAAGGTCCGGTCGTTCATGGACCCGAGCGTACGCACGGTGGCCTATTCGAGAGCAGGGCAGGGCCAAAGTGATCCTCCTGCCGCCGAGAGTGTGATCTTCGACAATGGGCATATCCAAGTGGCATCCGCCGAATCGAGGACCGATGATCTGTCCATGCTTCTCGAAGTTCTCGGTGTAGGTCCTCCCTACGTACTTGTCGGTCATTCGCTCGGCGGCATCTACATCAGGCTCTTTGCGGCCCAGTATCCGGGTGTTATCGCAGGGCTGGTCTTCGTCGATAGCTCGCATCCGGAGCAGAATTCGAGATTGAACGAGGCTGTACGCCGGGCAGACCTTACCGAGGAACTGAGAGAGGAGTTTCTCCAGCGAGAACCGAGCCCAAATGAACCTGTTATGCAGGCTGCTGCTGGGACCGGCCCGTTCAATGGCATTCCGATGGCAGTGTTTAGCCAGGATCCAAACCTGCAAGCCAACCGTGCAGACTCAGTTTTTCCGCCGGAACTCCAGTCGGTATGGAGTAGTGAGTGGTCCAAGATGCAGTCCGACATCGCTAATTTGTCCGACGATTCCAGTCATACAATCGTCGACGGTGCAGACCATATGGTCCATCATCACGCCCCGGAACCGATTGCCGCGGCAATTATGGTAATGGTTGAAACCACCCGGCGAGGCTAGAGACCTACCGGGACGGGCCAAAAACCCCCATTCGACAGTTCTGGTATTGTGCTGGCCGGAGGCACTCTCATGGTTGAACAGCAAGCCGCTGTCCTCAGTCCCGAAACGCTCATTGACGAGTTCAAGAAGAACGGCGTCACGCACATCATCACCATTCCGGACTCTGAGACGAACTACCTGTACGAGCTAATGCTCAAACAGGACTGGCTCGATGTCGTGCCGGTTTCCCGAGAAGGTGAAGGTCCCAGCACGGCACTTGGCTTGAATGTCGCCGGCAAGACCCCGGTTGTCCTGGTTCAGAACACCGGAATGCTTGAGTCAGGCGATTCGATTCGAGGTATGGCGCTCGACGCCGGTTTTCCGCTTGTGATGGTCGTTGGCTACCGCGGATGGACTCGTCGAGGCAAGACTCCAGACACAGCGGCGGTGTACACGGAGCCGTTTTTGCATGCGATGGGCCTGAACTACTACTTCGTTGAGCGAAACTCTGACGCACCTCGCATATCGGAGGCGTTTAGCGAGGCACAGGAGACGAGGCGGCCGGTTGTTGTGCTGATTGGCGACGAGTATCACGGTTGGAACCGGTAATCGGGCACGTTTAAGCGCCGGAGTCATATTCCCGAGGTGTTGAGAATGATCGACGCAAAAGATGTTTTCGAGGCGTTTGCCAGGCATCGTGGCGACGCGATTGTGACTACCAGCGGCACAGTAGGACGTCACTGGCAAGATGTGAGCGACAATGAATCGCGAGATGTTTCTCTCGGCAGCTCTATGGGCCAGACAACCTCGGCGGCATTTGGTCTTGCGTTGGGACTGCCCGAGGAAAAGGTAGTCCTGTTCGACTCTGAGGGCGCGCTGTTGATGAACCTCGGTGTGCTGGCGAGCGTCGCAGGTAAGGCTCCTCGAAATTTCTATCACTTCCTGCTTGATAACGAGTGCTATGCCACTACCGGCGGCCAGCCAGTTCCGAATGGGACCGGTATCAACTACGCAGGAGTGGCTGAGAACATCGGGTACGCATCGGCTCATCACTTCGACAATCTTGAAGACCTGGTGAACAATCTCGAGGCCATCATGGGGTCGAGTGGGCCGGTATTCGTTTCGATCAAGATCAAGCCGGAAGTGGAGAACCTGCCGGTTGGCATGAGGAAGCGAACGCGCCGTAGAGGCCGCGCTGAGACGATCGACGCTTTACAGGCGGAACTGGGCATTTCCTGATCGCGTGTCACCGGCTCGGTAGCGCAGATTTACCCTGGAACCCAGTTCAGGTCGTTTCGTTCATCCTGGTACTGAGCCAGTGGCCGTAGTGTCATGTTTTACTCGGTATTCTCGCCAATCTCCACCGCACCTCACCGACTGAACAAGCCTTTCCCACACGTACTGATTCACGCCTTGCCGCACTCTTGAATGAGGAGCAAATGTGTCGAGTACGAATTCTCGGCCATCACCTGTTGGTCAGTGCTCCTGCCGTCGTGTCCGGGTTCTGAGGCTCGCGGCATCTCCAGGTACATCGCAGGAAATATTCCAAAGAGATACGGGTGGTTGGTTCTGATGAAAAAGCGACTTCTTCAGCTTGCGTTGCCCATTGCACTGATTTCGGTGGCATGTGCCCCGGGTGCCGGTGCGCTAGACCCCAATGCCGGCAAAGTAGACGATAGTTCGGCACAGCGCCCCGCGACGAGCCAACCGGCAACCGGTAACTCTCGTCTTAACGCCCTGGCGACTTCGACCGCAGCGCCCGTGGCGTCTGCACCTGACGATCGACAGCCGGTTCGAGTGGAACCAACTGTGAACTCTGCGCCTGGACCGGCGCCTTCTCCACGACCTGTTGTCAATGCGCCGTCACCCAGACCGACTGCGACCGCTGTGAGACAGCCAACTGCAACCGGAGTCCGTATTGATCCGAACGCAACACCTACACCGCTGTGGATCACACCGCCGACGCCAATACCTACAGCCACTTCGACGCCGGCGCCGCGTCCTTCGTCATTTGCACCTCCTACCATCGTAGCGGCAGCACGAGAGGACGAGTTTGTGTCGCGGTTGAACTACGACTACACACTCCCGAACGGATGGACTGAGGTCAGAACGGACAATTCGTTAGTTCTATACGACCCTTCCCGCCGTCTCAGCGTGACGATAACCGAGCAGATTGTAGAGCCCTGGAAATTCCCGACAGCTCTCGCACTTGGTGCACAACTGTTGCCGGATGAACCGACCGATTGGGACGAATGGAACCTCGGATTCCAGCAGCCTATCGGGTCTGGCGATTCATACAAGTTCGAATACGATGGGAAAAAGTTCGGTCACGATTATCTGAACTTTATTCGCTGGTACCTTTGGGGAGACTCTCATGTCCAGGTATCAGCAGAGTTGTCTCAAGAAGCCTGGGATTCCAGTCCTTCACTCGGAACCGAATTGAACACACTAATCGGTTCGTTCAGTCCCCACGATGGCACACGTGTGTTCACTGAAGAAGATGTCATGACGATGCTTTCACTGCGGCTTGACGAGCGGAGAAGTGGAATCTTTGCACGTGACGAGGTTCTACGTGCCAGGTACGAATTGACGTGCAGCCAGATATTCACAGATCTGATCAGTGGAGCAGAGAACTTTGGAGGCGGGGTCTGGCAGATGTCTGCGCAAGCACTGGAAGGACAGGAGGCGTGGCGGGTATACGCACCCTCTGGATCAATCGTAGCTATCGACAGCAACAAGAGCCGGTGCTAGTTACTACGACTGAGTAATTCGCATGCAACAGGAGCGCCATTTTGGCGCTCCTGTTTCGTTGGCCGCAGATTGTTCCGTGCCTGGCTCGTACCGGGCGTGCTAGCCTTCGTTTTCTGGGTGTAACCCTCTTCTGAATCAACCGCTGAATGCGTATGGCATCTTTGTCTGCAACAACCGTTCAAGGTGACGAACCAGAGCGTCGCCTGAGGCATCGCGGGGCGAATCAACTGACCGAGCTGGAGCTTGCACGACGCCATAAAGTTATCAAGAGGATTGAATTTGTCGATGCCGAGACCTGGATCTGGAAAGGACAGGCTAAGACCGCCAGGGGAAGGCGTTATCCGCAGATTCTGCATACGATGGGTGGCGGGTTAACCCAGCTCCTCAACGCACGGCACGTCGTTTTCTACCTTGCTACGGGCTGGGTTCACGAAGATGCTCAGCAGTACCGAAGCCGCGATGGGAACCCGATGAACGTTCATCCGGACAACCTGGTTCCGGTCCCTCCATTGACGACACCTCGAGTCAACAACAACTTCTGGGGCACCGAGCGGTTGCGCGACTACTACGGATAGTGAATTGACAGAAAAACGCAACAGCCGCGACATCAGATGACATCGCGGCTGTTATTACGATCTGGTTCTCGGTTTCAGGCTAAGAGGCAGGAACCTGCTCGAATGAGATCGTGTTTCCTTCAGGGTCTCGGGCCTTTGCAGCCCGCGTTCCCTCCCACACCTCTCGCGGCTTCTGTATGTCCACGCCCCGTTTCTTCAGGTCCCAGTAGATGAAATCGAGATCATCCACCTTCAGTGACAGCAGCACCGAGCCGCTTCCTCGAATGTCTCCTCCACCGTGGATCGCCAGTTTTGCACTACCAGCGTCGAATTCCACCCAGTTTTGGTCCTCTAACTTCGCATCGGGCGAAGGGTACGTGACCTTGAGCCCTACGACATCGCGATAAAACTCCGCCATTCGCTGCACGTCCCACGCAAGCAAGATCACCTGATAAAGGTCTGCCATTGTCTGTTTCTCCTGGATCAGTTTTGTCGTCTAGCTCACGCGTGGCCTTGATAAAGATGCTAGCAACGGGATTCAGGAGTTGCACGAAAATGTTTTCACCTAAAACATTTGGTCGTGAATTACTTGCTTCACGGTAGAACGGGTCGGCGCGAGAATGGCAACCTGCCATGTTGCACTTACTCTTTCGTGCCGTCGAAATTACACTTTTGGTTCTCGGGTTGTTGGGCCTGTCTCAACTCGGAACCGACTTCGAGGACCTTCGCAAAATCGTCAATGGGTGGTTGGAGTGGTCCGGCTTGGAACTAACTCAACGAGAGTTCGGATTTGCTCTGTTCGCCCTCGCTGCGTTGCTATTTACGATTACCGTTCTCTTAGACATTCGACGCACGCGCTCTTCCGCTAGCAGGCCAAAGCTGAAAGTCTGTGGCCGCGTCGATGACTATCAAAGATATTCAATTTCAGTGGAGAATTTGGGCAACAGAACACATGTGGAAGCCCGAGGAGTTATTCGGGAAGATGCTCCGATGCACACCATTGAGGAAGAGCGAGACGGCTATCAACGGACAAGCTGGCGTATGAGTTGGGATCGCGCGTCTCCAAGTAGTTGGGAATGGACAGAGCAGAAGTTAGTTTGGCAGGGCAATGGTGCTGTGCCTGCCCTACCCCTCAACAAGGGTGACAAAGGACAAATCAAACTTGGAGAACAGGTGTTGAGCACGTCCACAGCCTTACACGCCCATCGCTTTTATTTCATCAACCAAAGTGGAGAAATCAAATACTCTGAATCAGACAATTATCTGGGTGAGCACGACGATTTCATAATTGAATTAATACTGACTGCTAGTCCTGAAACTAAGAACGGAACAGATAGGTTTACATTTAGATTGAGGGACGACTCGATAGAGGATATTACGCCGTCAGGCTGGAACAGGTTAGCTGTTTGGCGGAAACCAATTCGCGTAGCGAATCCCTAAAAATGAATGGATTGTCTCGATTGCTGAACCTGAACTCGAACTCGTCCAAGTACCGCTCCAGATGCTTCTCAGAGATGTGATGAAAACTGCCAGTCACGCCGCACTCGAACAGACCCCAATGCGGGAAAGCGTTACATGCCGCGCGGTAGAGCAGAAGCGCAGCTTTAGCCCTGGGCCGACTCCAGCGGATTTACCGTCACGCGGCTCAACAGGACATCACCAGTGTTCGTGAACTGGTGCCTGACGCCTCCCGGCACCAGCACAGCATCTCCGGTCTTGACCGGATACTGCTCGCCCTCGACGGTCAACACTCCAGAACCCTCAGTTATGTAGGCCATGTGCTCCCACGCATGCACGTGGTCCGGGCTCGACTCTCCGGGCTTGTGTTGAACGAGCAGCAGGACCGAAGTTGCGCTTCCGTCATCGGGTCCCAACAGAGGGTTTGAGTTGCCTTCAACATTCCTGATTACAGGCTTCATTTGTCGTTATCCTTTGGTGTTCAGATTGGGTTATGCGTTTGTAACGAGGATCACTTTGCCGGCGCTCGCCGCTCCATCTGCAACCGTGTTGTGAAGTGGTGCCGAAAAACCTGCCGACGCAACCTCAATTTGATCGCCTGATTCGAACTTCCATTCACGGGTGCTAAAAGATAGCTTGCTGGTGCCGAAAAAATGGACGTGGGCATCGCCTGGGACACGGTGTTGCGGATACTTGAAATGATGGTCCTCGCAGTTCGCAAGCGTGTGGCTCATGTACTCCTCGCCAGTGAACAGTGGACCGGAATCGTAGATCGTCTCACCGCTGCGTTTCACCGTGCAGGTCAGTTCCAACTCTTTGAAATCGAAGTTTGTTACAAGCTCCGGCCCCACTGCGCACTCACGCAGCTTTGAAGGCGCCAGGTACAGATAGTTGATTCGTTCTGTTTCGTGATCCGACCACTCGTTCCCGAGAGCAAACCCCAGTCGTCGAGGCGTTCCTGATGGATCGATTAAGTAACAGGCTGCGAGTTCTGGTTCTTCACCACCATCCAGGGCGAATGCAGGTAGCTCGAGTGATTCTCCGGGACCTTTGATCGCAGTGCCATTCCCTTTGTAGAACCACTCAGGTGAGGTGCCGCGCGTACCAGCGGGCGGCTTTCCACCGTCCAAACCCATCTGGAACATCTTTGCCGAATCGCTTTGCGGCTCTGCAGATTCCTGCTTGTCCTCTGAGTGCATCTGGTCACGAGATTTCATAGAACCGGTGTGCGTGAGGCCTGTTCCTGACACAAGAACCCGATGCGGATCTTCATGGGCAACTGGTGAGACCAGGTACGGTGCGCTGCCGCCGGGTGTTGCAGTTAGTAGATCGTTATAAGGGATGCGACTGGCAGCGGTTACGTTCGCAGTCAGCACCTGCTCGAACGAAGTCCCGGAGTCGAATCCTGACTGCGCAACGTCATAGACGCTATTAAGATCCGGCGTAACAGAGGTGATGTCTGCGACAGAATCGCCTTCGACAACTCCAACTCGCCTGCCTTGTCCCGGTACTACAAACTGAACAACTCGCACTGTGACCTCTTTGATCTACTGGACCTGACCCAAATCTTACCGACTCACACCGAAGCTCGATATCACGGCAATCTTAGTGACGGCTACCTGCCTGAGCGAGGCTAGAATACCCGCTGCTCAACCGTTCAGCGACCCGATGACGACCTGAGAACCCGGGAGACAACTCATTCAATGAAGATCACATCTGTCGAGATGAAGGTGCTTGTGTGGCCTCCAATAGACCCACCGTTCTGGATGTCACTGCTCCCGGTGAATAGGCCGCATGAGCTGGTAGTGCTCGTTCATACCGACGAAGGGCTGACGGGCATCGGTCACAGTGACCAGGCATCCGGCATGTTTTCCGTTGACGGTAACGGAGAACCGCGACTGGCAAACGCGGCCCGAATCGTGCCGGAGGCAATCGAGCCGATCCTGAAAGACCAGGATCCTCTACAGGTCGAATCGCTATGGCAGGCGGTATTCGACCTCACATATCGTCACCACTGGAATGCACAGGGATGGTCACGCTCGGACATGCTGTCCGTCCTGGCTGCGGTGGATATGGCGCTGTGGGACGTTCGTGCCAAGGCCGCTGGACTGCCCGTGTTCAGATTGCTCGGT
>JAJCYX010000364.1 GCA_029262715.1 Chloroflexota bacterium | reverse complement strand
AGAAGCGCCATATCGATCTGCTGACGGCCGCGCGCAAAGTGGTTTCAGAAGACGCAAACACAGCATTTGTTCTCGTCGGCCAGGGTCCGTTGCTTGAAGAGACGAAGGCCGCCGCGGTTGAGATGGGGCTAGAGGGCAAGGTGTTTTTCACCGGTTTGCGTTCAGACGCGCGAGAGATAATCGCCGCATCTGACCTGTTCGTTCTCTCTTCGCAGTTCGAGGGCATGCCGATCTCAGTGCTAGAGGCGATGGCAACCCGAACACCGGTTATTTCGACCAGGGTTGGCGGATTGCCGGAGATGATCGTGGATGGTGAGGAAGGGTTGCTGGTCGATACCGGTGATCCTGAGAAGTTGGCCGTGTCGATTGGATCTTTGTTGAGGGACGAGCCGTTGCGGCGTTCACTTGCGGACAGAGCGTTCACAAGGGCGCTTCGAGAGTTCGATGTTCGGAACATGGTTCGCAAGACGGAAGAGCTATATCTTGAACTGGCTGGAAGCAAGCAGCTGGCAGGAGTGCAGTCAAAGTGACGGTTCAGACAGCAACGCTGCCATACAGCATCCGACCTCGCGCCGAAGGCGACCTCGCACCGATTCTCGAACTGATGCGCCTCTCACTTGGCGAATCGTCTGTGCTTCAGCGCACGGGCGACATGTGGAATTGGAAGCACGAGATCAGCCCGTTCGGCCGCTCGCACGTTCTGCTTGCGGAGAATGACGAGGGCAAGGTCATTGGGCTTCGAGCATTTCTTCGCTGGGAGTTCGAACGGAACGGCGAGACTCTGCGAGGAGTCAGGGCTGTCGACACGTCGACTCACCCGGAGTTCAGGCGCATGGGTCTGTTCAAGAACCTGACTCTGCGTGCCGTAGATGATGTTCGGGAAGAGGGCGTCGATTTCGTCTTCAACACACCGAACGATCAGTCACGCCCCGGTTATCTGAAGATGGGCTGGCAGTCGGTTGGCCTTGTTGAGCCAGTGATTAAGATTCTCAATTACCCGCGGTTTGTTGTCGGAATGGCGAAAACCAGGTTGTTGAAGAGGGAAGCCAACGCTCCCGCCGGTACTTACTTCGCCAAGAACGAACCTGCTCCGGTTTCCGACCTGGTGGATCACTCCGGACTCGATGACCTGCTGACAGCAGACACCGACATATGGGGCTCGATGCTGCACACGAAGCGGTCACGAGAGTATGTAGATTGGCGATATGCCAAGCATCCGACGATCGATTATCGAACGGTAATGCTGGAAGAAAACGGTAGTTTGGAAGCGGCAGCTGTGTTCCGCTCGAACAGCAGATTCGGACTGCGCGAGATCGTTCTGGTCGAAATGTTGCTTTCAAAGCCTGACCGCGACCTGGCAAGAAAGCTCGTCTCAGCGGTCAAAACTCATGTTCGTGCCGACTACATGATCGGCTACTTCCCAAAGGGCTCAGCGCACCGGGATGCACTCCAGGGAACACGGTTTCGGCGTATACCCGGACAGGGAATGACGCTGACATCGAACCCGCTGTCAGGACCTCTTGGAGAGCTTGAGGCGCTGAACAGGTGGGGACTTTCGATGGGCGATCTGGAACTGTTCTAGCGGTTTCGTCGAGTTCTACCAAACCACCTCTTAGACCAGAACGGCACAGCAGACGTGACAGACCGCATGTTGCAGACAACGGTGTTGCTTGTAGCCGCTTTGGGCGGTGCGGCCATCGTTGGGTTGCCATACGACTCGGTAGGCGGAGTAGTCATACTCGGCGCCGTGATAGCGCTTGTTTCGATCGTATTTCTGACATTGCTAGCGCCCGAAGAGGACCGCAATTTTCTGAAGCATGTGCTGGTGGTGGCGCTGGTTGCGAAGTTGGCGGCTACCGGGTTCCGGCTGTTCATGAACGAAGTGGTCTACGGCGGTGGAGACCTCAACCGGTTCGACAACGTAGGCGAAACTATCGCACAGGAGATTCGGGCAGGAGATTTTGCTGCGGTTATCGACCGTTTCGGTGTTGGAACTGCGTCAATGGAGATCCTGACAGGACTCGTCTACTCGATAACCGGCACGTCGTTCTTCGGGCTATTTGCCTTGAGCGGATTCCTGGGATTCCTGGGAGCGGTGCTCTTCTACAGAGCGTTCCGGATCACATTCCCGAAAGGGAACGCGAAGCTCTTCGCTGCATTGATCTTCTTCTACCCTGCGGTGCTCTACTGGCCTACGGGATTCGGCAAGGACGTGATCACGTTCCTGATGCTCAGCATCGTTGTTTGGGGCGCGGCCGTCTTCATATTGAAGGCAAGGTTTGTGGGGTTATGGGTAGCCATCGCGGGATTACTGGTTATGTTCCTGATCAGGCCAGAGATCGGCTTGATCTCTTCGATAGCGTTCATCACAGCCTTCGTGTTTCGGAGGCCGTCCGGTAACAAAAAGGCATTCGCAATTCAGCTGATTGGCGTACCGCTGATCCTGATGGCCAGCTTTGTTCTCCTCGGTCGCGCAACATCTTTCCTTGGGATCGACGATCTATCACTCGGAGCGGTGATCCAGGTAATCACGGAGCAATCGTCCCAAGTATTCGATGAAGGACGTAGCG
>JAJCYX010000363.1 GCA_029262715.1 Chloroflexota bacterium | reverse complement strand
GCGACGTCTTCAGGTAGTTCGATCATGCACGCGCCTGGCTTCTCGCTAGCCGCCAGCTTGAATGCTTTGTGTACAACTTCGGGGACATTAGAGGGATGAATTATTGAAGATGCCCACTTGGTGATCGGCTCATACATCGCCACTGCATCCATAGCCTGATGGCTCTCTTTGTGCAGCCGCTCGGTGCCACCCTGTCCGGTGATCACCACAAGTGGCGCACGGTCCATGTTTGCGTCAGCGACACCGGTCGCCAGGTTGGTTGCACCCGGACCTAGCGTTCCGAGACATACACCTGGCTCTCCGGTAAGCCTCCCGTGTACATCTGCCATGAAAGCCGCGCCCTGCTCGTGTCTTGTCAGCACAAACTCGATATCTGACTCTTCGAGCGCCATCATCAGAGCAGCATTTTCCTCACCGGGCACTCCGAAGATGCGAGTCACACCTTCAGTCTCAAGACACTTCACGAACAGTTGCGCGGAATTCATTTTGTCCCTCTGGTGGTACTCAGAAACTTCGAAATACAGTCAAATGGTAGGCAGAAGAGCCGTTTGCCAATTCGTTTGATGGACCTACCGCCACTTCGGGTTCCACCGAACCCACGTCGCCAGCTTCCAGGAATTGGACTCCCGATTGTCCGTAACCCTGTCACACTCCGACGATTCGTGGTGACCCGCCCGTAGGGCGTCAATCTGTCAGCAATCACCGATACACCTTCCGGGACAAACGCTGCATCTGAATATTTGTTAACGGCTGTTGACCACAGCTCGGCCGGCAGCAAAACGAGTCACGGGAGGTGGCTATGACACTTCAGCAGATCAGCCAAAAAGCGCGAGGGACACATCGGGGCACAAATATCGCTCTGCTGCTTGTCCTAGCCGGAATGATGATCGAGATGACGGCGTTCATCATCGGCATCGCACTTGGCATCAGCTACGCGGATTACTGGGCCAATTCTCAGGCAGTTCGCGATGCGGCAAGCCCGACAAATAATCCGGGGATCCTGTCGCAGGTAGGCACTATCACGGCCGTCGAGGCCTGGCTTGTGCCATTCAAGTTCGTTGGTCTATCGATGTTCTTCAGTGGTATAGCAGCAGCGCTCTACACGATCGTCAAGACGATGCAGTTGAGAGGTGACGCGTTTGCAGCGTCATTCCCAATTGCGCTTGGAATCGGTTCGGGCACGGACGCAGACGGAGGCAACAGCTAATCATGGCAACTCAAACAGCAACAACTGTTAATGGCACTAAAGCGCTGAAGATCACTGGCGGCGATGTCAAGATGACCGGCATGCAGAGCATGGCGGAAAAAATGTGGATCCCGTTCACCGCGATGGGACTCATGATCGTGATCGTCGCGTTTATCCTGGGAATAGTTATCTCAGGAATGGAGTCTGACTACTACTCCAACTCGAAGGAAGTTCGAGATGCTGCGGTCCAGGGCAGCGACATCGCAGTTGACAGGGGCACCATCGAGGCGATGAAACAGTGGGTCCCTGGCTTCAAGTTCTTTGGACTTGGCTTGATGCTCGGCGGAATTACGTTCCTGCTGGCAACCATTCTTGGCAACCTGCGACTGGCAGGCGGACGAGTACAGCGAGCACTTGGCGTTGACCAGGTTGTGATCAAGAAGCCGATGATTGCCA
Organism: Chloroflexota bacterium; assembly: GCA_029262715.1. GTDB lineage: Bacteria > Chloroflexota > Dehalococcoidia > Lucifugimonadales > Lucifugimonadaceae > JAJCYX01. Next base: position 9,006 of record JAJCYX010000363.1, on the reverse strand, counting down.
ACATCTTCCCGATGTTGATGATGATGGGCGTGATGGTCATGCTGGCCGCATTCATCATCAGCATTGTGCTGGCGACGATTGCTGGGGACTACTGGGATAACTCGATAGCGACCGTTCTGAACCCTGCGACACCAGGTGGGCAAGGCGACGACCTGTTGGCCGACATCGGCACAATCAAGTCGATCAATGCCTGGCTGACACCGTTCAAGTTCCTGGGTATGGCGCTCTTGTTCAGTGGTATCGCACTGGCGCTACTGACAATCGTCAAGGTTCTGCGCTTCCAGGCATCTCGATTCGTCGAGGTCGCTCAGCAGGCCGGAAAATAAACAGAGACTGGCAGCTCTCGCAAAGGCCCCGGGGATATATTCCCGGGGCCTTTGATTTTGTCGCACTTTCAATGCTCTCACCGTTTCCAGACGCTAGCTGAATACACGTGATTCCGTCGGTAACTTCGCACACAGTCGTAATAGTTTCGGTGCTATGCTGGAATGGTTAGCCGATCATTCGAAGTCCGTATCTATGCGTTGACGCCGAAACGGCTCTCCGGTGCACAGCAGGCTCCTACACAGGAACGCACCGCAACAACCCTTCATTCGCTCCAGTCTCTGTTGTATGGGTCGATAACCTTGCGGATTCGCGCGGCACAAAGGCCGAGCGCAACCGCCAACAGAAAAGAGACCGGAGATCACTACTCAGACTGCACCTGCCACAGGCGGGTTCGATTCATTTGCACTTGGCGACAGCATCATGCGCGGCGTGGAGTTCGCAGGTTACGAGACCCCGCGACCGATTCAGCAGGAAGCTATACCTTCTGCTCTTGAGGGCCGAGACATTCTTGGGATGGCCCAGACCGGCACAGGAAAGACCGCCGCATTTGCACTACCGATTCTCGAAGGTCTGATGAAGCGCCGCAGGCGTCTGCCATCAGTTCTCATCCTGGCTCCGACAAGGGAGCTTGCGAGCCAGATCAATGCCGAGTTCAACGACCTTGGCCAGTTCACACATATTCGCTCGACGACTGTGTACGGCGGTGTATCGATCAAACGCCAGATCCAGGCGCTTCGAGCAAAACCACAGATCATTGTTGCCTGTCCGGGACGCCTTCTGGACCTCCACCGGCAGAATGCAATCGACCTGAGCGCAATCAACACCCTCGTCATCGACGAAGCGGACCACATGTTCGACATGGGATTCCTCCCCGATGTGCGATCGATCATTGACCTGGTTCACTCGGACCGCCAGACCATGCTGTTCTCCGCAACAATGCCGAAGGAGATACGGCATCTGGCTGACAACGTTTTGCACAACCCGAAGGTTGTCGATCTCGGCAACTCAAAAGTAGTCTCGACCATCCAACATGAGCTCTACCCGGTATCTCAACGGTTGAAGCTGCCGCTAGTTCAGTTCCTCCTCAGCGAAAACGCTTACTACTCAGCAATCGTGTTCACTCGAACGAAGCACCGGGCGCTTCGAACTGCGAAGCAGCTCAAATCCGTAGGGATCAACGCTGTTTCGCTACAGGGCAACATGTCCCAGGCACAGCGAGATCGCACAATGAATGGATTCCGCGAAGGCAAGTTCCATGTACTGGTTGCAACCGACATCGCAGCACGGGGCATTGATGTCGCCAACATCTCGTTCGTGATCAACTACGACTTCCCAAACACTCCTGACGCGTACATTCACCGCATCGGCAGGACGGGCCGTTCTGAGCAGGAAGGAAGAGCGTTTACCTTCGTTACTCCAGAGGACGTGGATGCCGTCCGTGCGCTTGAGCACAAGCTCGGTCGAAAGATCAACCGGTGCGTGCTACCTGACTTTGCGAATGACACCACACCCGCAAACAACGGCCAAAAGGGCCAAAACGGCCAACGCAAGCAGCCTGCAAACAAGCCCCGGAAGCAGTCTGGGAATCAGCCACGGAAGCAAGCCTCAAAACCGGAAAATGCACTTGAGGCGGCACAGCAACGGCTAAATGAGCGCCCTTCCGGCTCACGCTCAGACGACCAGCAGCGTCCGAGTCGCGACCCAAAGAGCCACGGTGGCCATCAGACGTCACGCGGCAAGCGCTCCAGGCTGCGTCACAGGAAGCACGCTGAACGCGTCTCCTGAGTATTCAGCCTTTTAAGACGTTACTGGCCGAACCATCACTACCGGTCTTAGCAGCGGCGTCCGCTATTCGTTGAAGCGAGTAGCGGTTGACCGCTTGGACGCGGCTATGACCCCTCTGGCTGAGGTTTTGGCAGTGCTGCCAACAGAATTCGCTACTTTCGCTTTCGCCTCGAAATAGCGAGTAGGCTGTCCTCAGCTGCCGGCCTTCTGCGTCGGCTCCAATCAGCGCTACAAGGAACCGGGCGATGGATTCAGGTTCAGATAAAGCCAACGACGATATTCGCATAAGTGTGCGAGACAGAGTGCTGTGGCTGGCGACGTCAATCGTCAATCACGCCAACAATGTGCGTCCTAATACAGACGGCACAAAAGTCGGTGGCCACCAGTCGTCATCTGCCTCTTCAGTCGCACTCCTCACAGCCCTGTATTTCGAGGTCCTGGAAAGCAGCGACCGTGTAGCCATCAAGCCGCACGCATCACCGGTCTTCCATGCCATCAATTACCTGCTTGGCAACCTCGATGAGCGCTATCTGGAACGGTTCCGACAATACGGAGGGTTACAGGCCTACCCGAGCCGCACGAAAGACCCTGAGATTGTCGACTTCTCGACTGGCTCTGTCGGTCTGGCGGGACCAGCGGCGGCCTTCGGCGCACTTACTCGTGATTTTCTAGAACTCCACCAGATGCCACCGACATCAGGCCGTTTCTACGCTCACCTCGGAGATGCCGAACTGGATGAAGGCTCCATGTGGGAGGCCGTGATAGAACCGGCACTCTCCGGTCTCGGCCGATGCACGTGGATTGTCGATGTGAATCGTCAGAGCCTCGATCGTGTCGTTCCCGGCATCAGGATTCGCCAGTACATAGACATGCTCGAAGCCAATGGATGGACCGTATTCACGGCTAAGTACGGCGATAGCCTGACTGAGTTGATGGAGCGGCCCGGTGGCGAGGCGCTCAGGCACCGTGTTGATGACATGCCAAACGAGGAGTATCAGGGGCTACTTGTTGCGTCGCACGACGAGTTACGAGCCCGCCTTTTGGACGGTGCTGAGGCATCTAAGTCCGATCTCGACCTCTGTATCTCAACGGTCGACGATGACGAGCTTTACGAACGCATCATCAACCTTGGCGGCCACGATGTTGGGTACCTGACCCGACTCTACCGGGACGCAGCCGAAGTGAACGGCCCCTCGGCTGTGTTCGCCTACACAGTGAAAGGCTGGGGCTTACAGAGCGCCGCTGATCCTCGTAACCACGCGGCGACACTGTCACAGGAGCAGTTCGAGCAGTTCGGCGCAGCCATGGGCCGTGATCCTGCAAAGCCCTGGGAACGGTTCTCCGAGGACTCTGAGGAGCATCGATACATAGATAGAGCGGTAGCCCGACTGGCAGGTCGAACTCGCGACAAAGCGGAATCGATCGAGTTCGAAGATACAAACCTGTCGATACCTGCGCTCGCATCAACCCAGGACGCATTCGCGCGCATGTTGCTAGAACTCGACCGAACTTCACCGGAGTCTGCAAAGCGAATCGTGACGACATCTGCGGACGTCGCAACCTCAACCGGTCTGTCCAGCTGGATCAATCGCACGTCGGTCTTCTCCCGAGAAGAGACTCCAGACTTTCTTGGCTTCAGAGAACGCATGCTTAAGTGGCTGCAAAAGCCGGAGGGACGGCACATCGAGCTTGGTTTGAGCGAGATGAACCTGTTCCTGATGCTGGGCCAACTCGGGCTTGCCGACCGCATGTCTGGCCAGCGACTCATCCCGATCGGTACGGTGTACGACCCGTTCATTGCACGAGGCACGGACGCGCTCATCAACGCCCTCTACCAGGAATCTCGCTTCATCCTCGTCGCAACTCCCTCTGGAATCTCGCTTAGCACGGAAGGTGGCGCTCACCAGGGTGTGATCACGCCTGCGCTGGGAATCAACACGCCGGGAATCATCTACTACGAACCTGCCTTTGCACGCGAGGTGGAATGGATCCTGCTGGACGCCGTTCGGTCGATTGCCGCCGGGACCGGCGAGTCATATCTGCTGAGGCTGAGTACAAAGCCAACTGACCAGTCTCAGTTCCCGGATTCCCATGAAACACCCGATCAGCTGAAAGCTGACGTGCTGGCCGGTACTTACAGGTTGCGAACCGCGGATCAGAACTCAGACGCACTGCTAAACCTTTTTGCAGTCGGAGCGCTTGCTGAAGAGGCCATCGGTGCCATCGAGCCACTCAAAAGCGAAGGAATTGGCGTAAATCTGTTCGTAGTAACAAGCCCTGATCTGCTGTACCGCCGACTTATGCGAGCATCCGAGGCTGAGCAGGCTGGCAACGACTCGGCCCAATGGGATCCAACCGGCCTTCTTACGGAATCCGAGATTGGCAAACCGGTCCTGAGCGTGATCGATGGCCACCCCCACTCCATGGCCTTCATTGGAGCGGCACTGGACAGCCCGTCGAGCGTACTCGGCATCTCAACCTACGGCCAATCAGGCTCACGAGAGGATCTGTACCGCCATTTCGGAGTTGACACACAGGGCATTTTCGAAGCGGGCCTTGGACTGGTAGATCGCTGGCGCAGGCGAAGTAGCTGATTTTTCGCCCCGGCATTACATATGGCACCAATCCCGAGCTAGACTACGCCTCCGCGCCAGACAACAGCACGCAGCCAGCGGAGATTCACCATTGAGCCAGTCAGAATCGTCAACACCGCACAAGAATTTCATTGACGGAGAGTGGATAGCCTCGGTTTCAGGCGAGACCTATCGCACCGTCAACCCTGCGAGACCAAAAGAGGTAGTCGCCGAGTTCCAGGCGTCGGTTCCACAGGATGCCGTAAACGCTATTGCTGCAGCAGCCAACGCAGCTCCGGAGTGGGGACGAATACCCGCCCCGCAACGCGGCTCATTACTGTTCAAGGCAATCGCCATATTCGAACGCCGCGCAGACGACCTCGCACGCGCCATCACGATTGAGGAAGGCAAGCCAATTGCCGACTCCATGGGTGAAGTCAAGCGTGCCATGAATATACTCGAGTATGCTGCAGGTGAGGGCAGAAGACTCTTCGGCTACACTACGCCGTCCGAGCTGCCAGACACAGCCGCGTACACGTTCAAACGACCTCTCGGCGTCGTTTCGGTCATCACGCCGTGGAACTTCCCAGTCGCCATCCCAGTATGGAAGATGGCACCCGCACTGATCTGCGGTAATGCCATCATCTTCAAACCAGCATCAGGCGCTCCGCTCGCCGCCACAGTCATCGCTGAGATCTTCGAGGAGGCCGGGCTCCCGCCCGGAGTTTTCAATCTGATCACCGGTCCGGGTGGATCTATCGGGAACACGCTAGTCGACGACCCACGAGTCAGCGCAATCTCTTTCACCGGCTCAACCGAGATCGGCACTCGTATCTATGCCCGCGGTGCTGAAGCTCTGAAAAAGGTGCAGGCAGAGCTTGGCGGCAAAAATGCGGCAATCGTGATGAACGACGCCGATCTCGATAAAGCGGTTCCCGGAATCGTGCAAGGAGCATTCGGCTCCACAGGCCAGCGCTGCACTGCCACCAGCCGAGCCATCGTTGAAAAAGGCGTCTACAGCGAATTCATGGATCGCCTGATCGAGCAGACGAAAGCACTCACAGTCGGCGATGGCATCAATCCTGACAACGATGTTGCGCCGCTCTCCAGCAAGAACCAGTTCGACACGGTGCGCGAATATATTGGCGTCGGCACCGAAGAGGGCGCTAAGTTGGCCCTCGGTGGCCACGCGCTCGAAGGGCCAGAATGGGAAGGCGGCTACTACGTCGAGCCCACCATCTTCACCGACGTACCTCTCGACAGTCGTATCGCCCAGGAAGAGATCTTCGGTCCCGTGCTAACGGTGTTTCAAGCGGACGGTGTTCAGGATGCCATTCGCATCTCAAACTCGGTGCAGTTCGGGCTCTCTTCATCGATCTACACCCGTGACCTCGTGCAGGCACATGAGTACATCAACACAGTCGAAACCGGCATGGTCCACGTAAACGCGCCAACCCTCGGCGGTGAAGTTCACCTGCCATTCGGCGGCCTGAAAGCATCAGGGGTCGGACAACGAGAACAGGGCACTGAAGGCTTCGACTTCTTCACCGAAACGATCACCGCATACATTGACTACTCGGCAGGCAGCCGAGAACGTTCTAAGTTTATTTAGGAGACAACATGGTTCAGATTCCTATTGCGATAGTCGGTGCCGGCGGTATGGGTGGCAGGCACCTGCGTGCTCTTGGTGCGCTCTACGAAAGCGGAATGGCCAATGTTGAACTGGCTGCGGTGTGTGATCTGCGAGAGGACAACGCGAACCATCTCGCAGACACAGCAGAGGAGATGCTTGGCACCCGGCCAGAGGTCTTCACTTCGATGGAAGATATGCGTAAACAGCGACCAGATATCGAGGCAGTGGCCATCACCACTGATTCCGGCTCGCACCACCTCGTCGCAGAGATGGCATTCGACCTCGGCTACCACGTTCTCTGCGAAAAGCCTCTCTCGCTCACGATCAGGGGCTGCAACCGCGTGATCGACGCATGGAAGAAGTCCGGCAAGGTGCTGAGCGTTGGTGAGCAAGAGCGGCGAGATCCGATGTGCCGCCTTAACAAGGCGGTGCTTGATGCCGGTGTGATTGGAAAGCCGTATTCGTTCCTGCTCGGGTCAGCTAGCGGCGGCAACGACATCATTATCTGGCCCTGGCGGCACTACAAGAACATCGGCGGTATCTTCGTCGACGCCGGAGTCCATGCCGTTGACCAGATGATGTACTACATGGGTGATGTAGAAGAGGTTTTTGCCGTTTCGAAGGTATGGGAGCCGAAGCGTTACAGGGGTGAGCGGCTTGGTGTTGCGCACTTCTATGACCGCTGGTTCGATGAAGTCCCAGATGAGATTGATGCGGACGCCGAGGACATGGTGATCTCGACGCTCAAGTTCAAGAACGGCGCTATCGGCCAGTGGACTTCGTTCTATGCCGCCCACGGTGAGCCGCTGCGCTACGGAATGATCTACGGCTCGACGGGTTCGATGGAACCGGCCAAGCAACGCCGTGGTGACCCTCTGAGTGTGACTATCGACGGCGTCGGCAAACTTACGGGAGACCAGGTGCTGGAGCTCGTCCCAGATTTCCACCTTGAGGAACTTCCTGCACGCCTGTTCGGGTCTGACAGGCTTGGCTCTTACGACACACCATTCGAGGACGCTGACCGCTTCCTGGTGGCACTCGAGTACTACGAGCTCGGCCAGTGCATCGCAGACGGCACAGAGCCAGAGGTCAATGCGTACGTTGGTCGCAAGGACCTGGCAGTGTGCAACGCAGCGCTTGAGTCGTCCGTGCTCGGTCGCCCGGTGACAATAGAAGAGATCGAAACCGAAAAAACCGCTAAGTACGAGGCAAGTATCAACGCGCACTGGAAGATTTAGGTAGCGAGCGTTGCCGCCAGACGCTCGGTGAAAAGCCATCGCACTAAATCTCACCATGTTTCTGGCCGTACTGGCTGTCTCGTAACAGAAATGTAAGAATCGCAGCCCCTCAGGCTGTCTCACTTCTCGTATCTGTTAGATATCAGAACTTTCGGCCTACACTCACGGGTACGGCACACTGCGTTTCTCATCAACAAGACGAGTCATTTATCGATCACTGGGCCTGACTGCATTCGTCGTTCTAGCGGTTTCCTGTGCTTCAGCGGGCCAGCCGTCGTTCGAGGCAGGTGAAAGCCGTCCCTCGCCGGAACCAACCACGTCGCCCGTAGTGCCTGAAGCGGACCTCGCGCAGACTCTCATGCCGACGATCACCGAGATCGATTCGACCACGGCTCCTTCCACCTCCACTGTCGTTCCAACTACGCCAAGTGCACCTCCGGATCCCGCTTCTTCGACTCCTCAGCCTGCCGAACCCACCGTCACCGCAACGACCGCACCTACTGCAACGTCACCTCCACAGGTGCTGCCAACACAGCCGCCTGCAACACCGGTCCCAACCAGCACTGCGACGCCGGACCCCGCACTTGTCTGGCCCGTCGCCAACGATTTCACCCTTCCTGCAGCAAACGGCTCTGCGGTAACGCTCTCGGAACTCACGGCTAAAGGACCAGTAGTCCTGGTCTTCTATCGCGCATTCTGGTGAACGTACTGCAGACAGCAGCTAGTTGAGTTGCAACAGCGGTACGCTGACATCGTTGGCGAAGGTGCAGAGGTAGTAGCCGTCAGCACAGACAATCTGAACGGGGCTGAATGGGCCGTCTCCAGTTTCGGGTCTGAATTCCCAATTCTGTACACCGCACGTGATCCGTCAGTGCCACAGTCATTCGGCGTCTTCAATCTGTTCGGTGACGGTCTCGCAGCCGCGTCCATATTCCTTCTGACAGAAGGCAACGAAATCAGATGGCAGGACATCGGCCAGAACTACAGGCATCGAGTCGACTCGGATATAGTCCTGTCCCAGTTGCGGCAGCTCGAACTCTAGAACTCGCTGCTCACCTCGGGCGAAAAGCGTAATATTCCCTCGCCACAGCCGACGCGACAGCAAAAGACGTCACGCTCTGAAGCCGCTGTCGCTCAAACGAATCCCCTGACAGGACTCTCCAAACATGAAAATCGAGAAGATCGAGACCTTCTTCGTCTCGCGTTACCTCGTCTGCCGTATCACCACAGACGATGGAACGCAGGGCGTTGGCGAGTCATGCTACTGGTCGTATCCAAAGGCCGCCGAACAGACGATTCACGGTTTCGCTGAGGCGATCATTGGAATGGATGCCGCCAACATCGAGCATGTCTGGAACTACATCTGGCGCTACAACAGCAACTTCCGAGGCAACAGTATCGGCGGTGCCATCAGCGCCATCGACATGGCACTGTGGGACATCAAGGGCAA
>JAJCYX010000362.1 GCA_029262715.1 Chloroflexota bacterium | reverse complement strand
GAAATCTTCGGTTGCGGGCCTCGAGTTTCAACATTACAGAATTCACGGACGGTGGAGGAGAGAATGAGTTTGGTCCTAGCCATGCCAGCAACGACGGATGAAATCGCGCCTTGAGCATAAGACTGAGAGCTGATTCTGGCCCGAACGGCTGGCCAAGAAAGCGTGTGGCTGCCACCGATTCCATGATGATGTAGGCGTCTTGCGGTGGAGTCTGGCTAAAGACCAGTTTTCTCACGATGTCAGCGGTTATTGCGTACGGGATGTTTGCGAAGAATTTGTACGGCCCAGCTGGAACATTGAATCTCAGGAAGTTACCTGAACGAATAGTGATGTTCGGTGTATCTGAGAAGCGAGCGACAAGGCTCTTGTACAGCGTACGATCGGCCTCAACAGCGATAACTCGAGATGCCGAGGCAGCTAAAACGCCAGTGAGCGCACCGTTGCCGGGTCCGGCTTCGACTACCAGGTCTGAAGGCTCGATGTCAGCAAGCGCTACAAGTCTGCACGCCGTGTTCGCGCTCTTGATGAAGTGCTGAGAGAGTTCAGGCTTGCGGCGGGCGCGCCCTTTCCGGCGCGCTCGACCTGCCACGTGTCACCATCATCGGCAAAGGTCCGTTCCTGTGGTTGTGAGCGACCGAAGCTAGCAGGCGGAGGTCCAGGCCGAATCGCTCATCCTTGCCATCGCAGGTACGGCTTTCTTGCCGCCGTCGCTTCGTCTAAGCGAGTTACAGGCAGTGTGTGAGGCGCTGTTCGAACCGCTTCTGGGTCTTCAGAGACCTCATCATCGATCTGGCGCATGACCTCGATAAACCGGTCAAGCGTCTCCTTCGACTCGGTTTCGGTCGGCTCCACCATCAGAGCCTCTTCAACGATGAGCGGGAAGTACATCGTCGGGGCGTGAATGCCGTGGTCCAGCAGCCGTTTTGCGATGTCCAAGCCCTTCACGTCACGTCTCTTTTGCCGAGCTGCGCTCAGGACCGTTTCGTGCATGCAGAACCGGTCGGCTGCAAGGTCGTAACGGTCCTTCAACTGCGACTGAATGTAGTTCGCATTGATGATGGCGTTTTCAGCGACTGCTTTCAGACCATCTCGGCCCATAGCGCGAATGTACGTATACGCCCGGACCAGAATTCCGAACGAGCCGTGGAATCCGTTTATCTTGCCGACGCTATTTGTGGGCTTCGCAAGTGTGAATATATCGCCGCTTTTTTCCGCCACCGGCTCAGGTAGGAACTTCGACAGTTCTTCGGTGACCATGACCGGTCCCGACCCCGGACCGCCACCGCCATGCGGCGTTGAGAAGGTTTTGTGGAGGTTGGAGTGGCAAATATCAAAACCAAGGTCGCCGAGCTTCACCATGCCGAGCAAAGCGTTGAGGTTCGCTCCGTCAGCATAGACAAGTCCGCCCGCGTCGTGAATGATTTGAGTGATCTCGAGTATGCTCGGCTCGAACAGGCCAAGTGTGCTTGGAAGGGTCAACATGAACACTGCAGTGCGTTCGTCTGCCAGCTCTTGCAATGCGTTTACGTCTACGTTGCCCTGTGCGTCAGACGGCACGGTTACGACATCGAGCCCCGCCATTGCTGCAGATGCCGGGTTTGTTCCGTGAGCGCTATCAGGGATCAGCGCCACAGTTCGGCCAGAATCCCCCTTGCTGGCATGGAATGCCCTTGCGATCAGTAGCCCTGCGTACTCACCCTGGGCACCCGCCAGAGGCGCAAGGCTGACGCCGGGGAGGCCCGTGAGGTCTCCCAGTGACTCCTGAAGCTTGTACATGAGCTGTACCGCCCCCTGGACCTGCTCAGACGGCTGGTTGGGGTGAATACTTCCGAAGCCCGGCAACGAAGCCATGGCGTCGTTTATCTTAGGGTTGTATTTCATCGTGCAGGAGCCAAGCGGATAGAAATTAGTGTCTATCGAGAAGTTCAACTGGCTCAGTAGCGAGAAGTAGCGGATGACCTCGAGTTGTGAAACTTCAGGAAGTGGCAGATCGTCTCGAAGCAGTGATTCCTGTGGCAATGGCTGCTCTGGGACGTCTGACGACGGCATCGTGACCGCACTACGTCCAGATACTGAACGATCCATCAACAGTCGGCGGTCAAGTTCATTCATCGCGGATGTGATAGTCATGCTGTGCCTCCGATCTCACGAAAAGCCATTAAGAGGCCGTCGATTTCGTCCCGTGAGTTCATTTCGGTCACACAGAGCAGCATCGTGTTGGCGATCCGGTCGCTGATGTCATAGCCGCCAATGATGCCTTTTTCAAGCAGGGCAGCGTTGATGTCTGCCACCGGTCTGGGGCAGGTGACTGCGAACTCGTGAAAGAAGGTTCCGCTTACCGGTAGCGAGTAACCGGGGATCTGCGCAATCTCGGAGGCCGCATAGTGAGCCTTCTGGTAACAGAGATTGGCGACATCGCTGAGGCCCTGCTTGCCGAGTGTTGCAACATACACGGCGACCATCAGGCCGATTAGCTGAGTGCTGGTGCATATGTTTGATGTGGCCCGCTCACGGCGAATGTGCTGTTCGCGAGTCTGCAACGTGAGCACATACCCGGTGCGACCCTCAGTGTCTGATGTGCGACCGATGATGCGGCCGGGGAGTTGCCGAATGTGCTCTTGTCGGCAGGCGAACAGACCAACATACGCTCCGCCAAAGGAGAGTGGAACGCCAAGTGGCTGACCTTCTGCTGTGACGATGTCGACGCCGTATTTCCCAGGTGGTTGAAACAGTCCGTGTGCCGTTGGGTTGGCGTGGACGATCGAGAGCGCACCTGCAGCGTGGGCACGGCCGGTGAGTCCGCCAACATCCTCGATAACACCGAACAGGTTGGGGCTCTGGAAAGCGATGCAGGCAATGTCGTCGGATACGGCAGCGTCTGGTGCGATGCTGACGATCTCGATGCCCTGGTGAACGCTGTAGGCACGCAGAACCTGGACAAGTCGTGAGTCAACGGTCTCCAGGACAGCGACTTTGTTGCGATGCGTTAGTCTGATCGCCATCAATACAGCTTCGGCAAAAGCCGTTGGACCGTCATACATGCCTGCGTTTGCCACTTCCATATCGAACAGCTGGCAGATGGCAGACTGGAATTCAAAACCTGTCTGCAAGGTGCCCTGGGCGGCTTCTGGCTGGTAAGGAGTGTATGCAGTAACGAATTCGCCGCGCTGGAGGACTGCGTTTACCGTTGACGGAATGAAATGACGGTACGCGCCTGCGCCAAGAAAGCAGGCATAGTCGCCCGGCGTTATGTTGCGAGCTGCCATGGCTGATATGTCAGCGGAAAGTGACAGCTCAGGAGCGCTCTCTGCGATGTCCAGTTCAGGAAATCGCATTTTCTCCGGAATGTCCTGAATCAGCTCTTCAAATGAACTGACACCGATAGCTTCCAGCATTGCGGCGCGATCGGCATCGGTTGCCGGTACGTACGGGTGTGGGTTACCAGAGCCCTTTTTTGCTCCAGTCGAACGATCAACGGTATTGACCATGCAAACCTCAGTTATTCAGCGGTGAGGGATTCGTATCCGGCAGCGTCCATGAGCGTATCGAGTTGAGCTGAGTCGGTTATCTCGATTTTCAGCAACCAGCCATTGCCGTAAGTGTCCTCATTGACCTTTTCGGGACTGTCTTTGACGGCATCGTTCACTTCGATGATCTTGCCGCCGACAGGTGAAAACAGATCACTGACAGTCTTAACGGACTCGATCTCACCGAACTTGCCGAACTGTGCGATATCGGTGCCGGCCGCAGGCAGGTCAACGTAAACAACGTCGCCAAGCTGGTCAGCAGCGAACTGCGTGATGCCTACAACTACGGTGTTCCCATCAACTCGTGCCCACTCATGTTCCTTCGAATATTTGAGATCTGTAGGGTTCATTTCACGTTCTCAGGGCCGGATACGCCGGTACGACTTTTATTTTCGGTTACGCGATCTTGATCTCAAAATCGCTTGTAAAAAGGCAGTTCGACTATCTCGGCTGTGACACTTCGTCCGCGTACATCCAGCTCTATCGGAGTGCCAGATTCCGCCAGCCGACGCGGAACGTAGCCCATGCCAATATCAGCGTCAAGAGTTTGCGAGTGCGTGCCCGAGGTGACTACTCCAACGGCGTCTTGGCCAGCGGAGCCATCATGAATTGACATTCCGTGACGCGGGATTGCCCGGCCAGTCATCCTGAAGCCTGCGATCACCTTTTCTGTCTCAGATGCAGCGATCTTTCGGAGCGCTTCTCCCGGTATGTAGTAGCCCGGCTTGTCCAACTTGATCGTCCACGCTAAGCCGGCTTCGTACGGATTATTGTCGACGGTCATATCACTGCCATGTAGCATCAACCCGGCCTCGAGCCTCAACACATCCCGTGAACCAAGCCCGCACTCGTCGCACCCGGCCTCTTTCAGCGCTTGCCAGAGCTCTTCGAGCCGGTCGGCCGGAGGCATGAGCTCGAATCCGTCCTCGCCCGTATAGCCGGTTCGTGCAGCTTGGCAGGGGACTCCTGCGACGGTAATGTCGCCGATGCGGAACCTGCGGATGCTGGATGCCGTCCCTTCCGAGAGCGAATCAACTATCTCAATCGCTTTCGGACCCTGCACAGCGATCATCCCGATCTCATCGGTGACGACTCTCATATCAACACCGTCGTGCGCGTCTGCCTTCGGCTTAATCCACGCCATGTCCGCTTCAGCGTTCCCGGCGTTAACCACCAACAGGCACTTTTCAACGTCTAAGCGATAGACAATTGCATCATCTATGATGCCGCCTTGTTCGTTGCAGATCATGTGGTACTTTGACCTGCCGGGCTTCAGAGCTGCAACATGAGCGCTCAGAATGGTGTCCAGGAACGGAACCGCTCCCGGTCCGGTGAATTCGATGCGGCCCATGTGCGAGACGTCGAAGATCCCGCAATTATTACGAACAGAGCGAGATTCTGAGATGATTCCGGCGGGATACTGGACCGGCATGTCCCAGCCGCCAAAGGGAACCATGCGCGCACCAGATGCTACGTGCGCGTTGAATAGTGGTGTTCTCTTGAGGTCTGAGTCTGGCAATAGTTAACTGGCCGGGTCGCTGGAAGGCTCTTGCAGATGTATTTCATCGTAACATTTGGCAAGGCAGCTCAACCTGCGAGTTATCTTGGTTTCGGGTTGATGTGAAGATCGTGGGAGAATCACTCGGACGAGTGACGGCATTTACTTATTCTTTTGAGGTTTTTTCCGATGACGAAGCGAACGGTAGTGCAGGGTAACGGACAGGCCGATGGGCCACCGGAACTGGTCATTGTTGGAAACCGGGTGGTGTCATCCGGGCTTGTATCGGATCGTCCTGGCGGACTTGAGTCGGAGACTCACCGGATTTTCCAACTGACGCTGTCGATGCTTCGAGATGCTGGGATTTCACCGGATGACGTCGTGCGCACACGGGCATGGTACGTGGATGATGAAGCGGGTGCCGGAGTGCAGGAGATCAGGGATACGCATGGAGTCGTTTTCGATCATCCCGGACCGGCTTTCAGCGCTATCAAGGCTTCGTATCTGCCAAACGGCGCGG
>JAJCYX010000361.1 GCA_029262715.1 Chloroflexota bacterium | reverse complement strand
TTGCTCTCGATAGTCCAGATGCCACGAGGCGTACCGGTTGCTACTGTTGCAATCGGTTCTCACGGAGCAGTCAACGCCGGACTTCTAGCGGCGCAGATCGTCGGCCTGAAACATACTGAAATCCAGGAACGGTTCATCGCTCGCCGTGAAAAACTCTCCGCTGAAGTGCTGGCCAACAGCGAGGTAAAGGTCTGATTTGACAGACGATCCGTTTCGAAACGGAGAGCCGCTGGAACCGGGCTCTGTGATCGGGATCATCGGCGGCGGCCAGCTAGGGCGCATGACGGCGATGGCGGCCCGGCAGATGGGCTACCGCATCGCTGTGCTAGACCCCGATGCCGACTCTCCATGCGCCCAGATAGCCGATCACGTTGTTCAGGCCGCATACAACGACCGTGATGCCGCTCGTGAACTTGCACGAATGTCAGACGTTTTGACGTATGAGTTCGAGAATGTTGATGCCGATGCTGCAGATGCCGCCGGCGAGATCACTCGGCTGTGGCCTTCTGGCAGCGTGTTGCGAACAGCTCAGAACCGGGTGCTTGAGAAGGGCGCACTAAACCGCCACGGGCTCCCCACAGCCGACTACAGAGCCGTGGAGACGCTGGAAGACTACATGTCCGGTCTGAAGGCACTCAGCGGGCCGTGGGTGCTCAAAACGGCCACATCTGGTTACGATGGCAAGGGCCAGGCGGTCATCAGGGAAGCAGATGACGGAGAGGCGTTCAGGGAACTTGAAGATCGCAGTGCGGCGTTGATCCTCGAACGGTTTGTGCCATTCAAGCTTGAACTGTCCGTTATCTGCGCTCGTGATGCCAACGGTCACACGGTCACGTTCCCGCCTTCCGAGAACGTTCACGAGAACAGTGTTCTCGATGTCTCGATAGTTCCTGCCCGTATCGAGCCGCATATCGCCGAAAAAGCGTCCGCGCTTGCGAAGCAGGTTGCCGAGGTGCTGGATGTGCATGGACTCATATCTGTCGAGATGTTCCTGACCGAAGACGATGAAATCCTGATCAACGAACTCGCTCCGAGGCCGCATAACTCCGGCCACTACACCATCGAGGGCTGTCTCACGTCTCAGTTCGAGCAACTTGTGCGTGTGCTGTGCGGACTTCCGATGGGTTCGGTCGAGATGCCGCAGCCTGCAGTGATGGTGAACCTGCTTGGCGATGTATGGGACGAGGCGGAAGGTAAGCCGGGCTGGGCCGCCGCACTGAGCGTACCCGGAACGAGCCTGCATCTGTATGGCAAAGCGGAGCCAAGGCCGGGCCGCAAGATGGGTCACATCACAGCCGTAGCCGACACAGTAGAAAAAGCACTACACAGGGCAAAGCTAGCAAGGCGAAAGGCCAAACGAGGCGGAAACTAGTCCCGCAGTGGCGGCTTGTGGCGGTTTCTTCGTCATCCAGACCGCAGCGGAGGGATCTGACCGTTGTTGTACGGCCACTCCGGAGATTCTGAATCAAGTTCAGAATGACAGGCATTCCCTCTTTCCTGATAAGAGAGTGTGAAACCTGGGATGGACAGCCACTTCCGTCGCGTTGCACTCTGTCGGCCTTTGGCCGATCACCCACCCCCCTAACTCCCTGCAGTGCTAGACATATAGCCATGTTTTGCTATCTTTGTACTGGAGCATGTCATGGTAACCACAGTCACACACCGACGAATCGTCGGATACATCCGGGTCTCTACGGGCAAGCAGGCTCGGGAAGACCGGTCCTCGCTTGGTACGCAAGAAGATCGGATTCGGGCAACCGCGTCCGCCGTTGGCGGTCTCGTGGTGAAGGTCTTCTGCGATGTCGAGTCAGGTAGAAAAGACGACCGGCCTCAGTATCGTGCGATGCTGGAGTACATCAGCGAGAACGATATCGACACTGTCCTCGTCCAGTACCTCGATCGCTTTGGACGAAACCCAAAGGAGATACTTTCGAGAATCTGGCAACTCGGAGAACAGGGAGTCTCAGTAGAAGCGACGGACCAGGACATCAAAGACGAGATGATGTTGATAGTTAACGCAGGTATGGCAGGACACGAGAGCAAGCGCACTTCAGAAAGAGTTCAGGCGAACATGAACAGCAGTGCAAGGAAGGGCGTACATAGCGGTCCATCTCCATACGGTCTCAGGCCGGTTAGAGAGATACAGGATGGTAAGGCGGTCGTCGTGCGATGGGAGGTCGAGGTAGATGAAGCCGAGATCGTAAAAGAGATGGCACGCCTCAGTGTCGAAGATAACCTCGGTTACAAGGCGATCGCGGACAGCTTGAATGAGCGCGGGATGACTCGGAATGGACGCTTCTGGGTCCCGGCTTCAATCCAGCTCATCCTGCGTAACCCTGCGATCAAGGGACTTCTAGCCTTTGGACGAAACCGCAAGAAGAGCAGTTCGAACCAGGAACTGATAGAGGTACCGGGCGTCTTCCCTCCCATCCTCACTGAGACTGAATGGGATCTCTTACAACAACGCCAGGACATCAGGAAGGGTGCTCCAAGAGGATCGGTGCACAGGAGCGAGTACCTGCTGAGCAGTATCGCAAGATGCGGTCACTGTGGAGGGCCGATGACGGGTAAGGCAGGTGCAAGGCGAAAGGACGGCACTCTTTACCGTAGCTATCAGTGCGTAAACGCAAAGAAGACAAGATCGAAGTGTGCGTTCCACAACAGCCATAGCGCAAGAAAGCTTGAGCCAGCTGTTCTCGAATACCTGGGACAGTTCTCGGATCCAAAGCGTGTGGCTGAACTCATGGATCGATCAGGTCCGACCAAGCTCAAGCGGATCAAGAAAGAGCTTGGTCGTGCTGAGAAGCAGTTGGCTACTCTTGACCGTGACTTCCATCAGAACCTGAACCTGCTGAAGAAGGGTGTGCTGGATGAGGAGGAGTTCGGTAGAGCCAACGAGAGGCGAAGAGACGAACGGGCATCAGCAGAGATTCGCATTGCAGAGTTGAGGGGCCAGGTGGAGCAGGCAGAGACCGCCAAGGAGTCAGCTTCTTCCCTTCCAGAAAAGGTAAAAACGTTCACCGAATCGTTCGAGGAGATCGAGACTCCGAGGGCGAAGGCGATTCTGCAGACCATCCTTGAGGCCGTATACGTCTGGAACGACAACCGGATCGAGATTGCGTTCAGGCAGTAGGGCGAGTAGCGCTGAACCTTGAGGCCAGTAGCAGGTCGCAGGTAGAAATCTCATGCGACTACGCCACTGAATCGCCGTTAGGAAACATCCTGTTTGTCCCTTGTATGTACCCACTTCGCGCCTATAGGCCGGAATGTAACCACTCCTAATAGGCGTATGGTCCGTACAAGCCTCGCGCATTATGCGCGCGCCTTGCGCGTGCGCGAGCCTGAGCGATCGGATAAGACGGTGGCATCTTTGCCTCGGAAAACAAGCGTAACTTAATGCTTCCAACGGGTAGTGGAACCTGTACCGAGAGCGTTGCACGGTGAAGGCTCAAGACACGTCACTTCCCATGCCAGTCGAAACGCAGCTATCTGGCACCGATGATTCCGTTGGAACGAACAATGCCCAGGCAATGTCGCGCCTTGACAATATTGAGAATTCTGCTCGAATTACAGGTAACACACCACGAATTACACAAGGAGACGAGGGAAATGGATTTTTGGCTTGGCAAGCGACAACTACATCGTCTCCATTCGCGGAGAGTTACCCGAAGATATTACCGATAGGGTTAGCAAGGCACACGCAAAGGCCTTGGCTGAGATCAGAAACAGCAAAGTTCCCAGGGACCCGGACAACGAAATATGGGAATCTAGAGACACCCATGTCCGAACCACCGATTCGAGCGACCAAACCGTCATGACAAGTGACCTTCACCTCGCAGTTGGCGCGAAAAAGAGGTAGAGGTCAAGCTTACTCACGCAAGTCTGTTAGTTTGATGCGCCCTTAGACCGAATTCTCCTCGAAGGCCAATCATGAATGCTGAGCACGGCCTGTTCATTGACATCGTTTTTGCGATCGTGTTCGCATTTGTAGGAGGACTGGCGGCTCATTTCCTGCGGTTGCCCTTGATCCTCGGGTATCTGGCCACTGGAATCATCGTAGGACCTCACGCCGTCGGCGTTAAGATGTCGCCGAGCTTCTGCTCCAGAGAGGTTTCGAGATCAGTCACGAGGCGATCGAATCTGGGAGTTCTGTTTCACTCCACATGCTGCCGAGAACTTTCGAAAGAGACGCCACGGTCAAGCTGGAGTTTTCTGGTACCTGGACGAGGCTTATGTGAAGGTCAGCGGACGCTGGTGCTACCTGTATCGGGCCATCGATCGAGATGGCGCTCTTCTTGATTCAATGCTCAGTGAACACCGTGACAAGCATGCAGCCCGGCGTTTCCTCCGCAGACTTCTTGACGTTGCGGATAGGAAGCCATTGCGCCTGACTACAGACAAGCACCCTGCTTACACGAAGGCAATCCGCTGGATAATCGGTCGAAAAGCAACTCATAGGCACAACCGGTATTTGAACAATCGGATGGAGCAGGATCATCGACATATCAAGCAGCGTTAGTACCCGATGCTCGGGTTCAAACGGTTCGATTCAGCAAGTCGGTTCTGCACAGCGTTCGATGAGTTACGAAACTATCTGGGAAGCAAACCAGCCAATGATAATCTGACCACATCAGCGGATCGACGACGGATTATCAAGGCCCAATGGTCGACGCTAATGGCCGAGCTTTCTGCGTAAATGTGGGTACCGACCCCGCTTCAACTCGTCCGCAATTCAGAGTGTGCCCTGAGTTCTGATAGAACCCCAAGATTGTGGTTTGAGGCGAGTATGAAAGAGAGGCACAGACTGCTCACGACAATCGTGGATGGCGTGTTCCTGAATTTTGACGACCCGACACATTTGGAAATCAAACTGAAGCCAGTATTCGAAACGTTGATGAGTTGAGTCGGGTTCCGAACCGTGCCCAGAATTAAAATGATGCCGGAAATTTCCAGTGTGAACGTCAACTCCAAAAATCGCACCCTAGATAACGTGTGGTACGGACGACGGTATTTTGCGGGCCAACTTCTCTCTCGATATGTAGCCCGGCTGATAACTCGTCTGGGGTCCACGTGACCATCCCTCCGATCAAAGGGACGCCAGCTATTGATCCCTGTATACGGTTGTCCGAGTAAGCAACCATTTCGTCGCCCTGCAATGACGTGATATTTTGCTGGACGTTCCAGGCACTGCTCGTGAAAAGATCACCAACTCTTGTGCTCAAGACCTGATCCCACAGGTGCGATGCTGTAACCGTTTGCTGGAATGTGAGGCCCTTTTCGCTATCGGTCACGGTGTATGTAGCGGTTAGCACCACGCCGCTCGCTAAGCTGAAATGCTCATGGTGTTTAACAGATCCATCAGGGTTCTCAGTATACGGTCGCAGAACAACCCGGCACTGACCTGAATCGGGTTCCTGTGTACCTGGTGGAGATGTCTCAGGAGTCGAATCGTTTCCGGGTGCGACAGTTCCAAGTTCGAGATCTGGAACAGGAAGCAGGTGCGTTAACACAAACGCATAAAAGTTATCGCCAATAGCTCCATCCTGATCGGCGATCCATCCGATGTTTACGCTATCGGCTCCATCACTCACGACGCTGGATGCTATATCCTGAACCTCTCCACCATTACGCCGGTAGATTCGAACTTCGGCTATGTTGTAACCGATAACGGCGTAGTAGGAATTCGCTGGATCGAAATCAACCGTGAAGTTCACAGTATCTCCGGACTCAAACTCGCCGACATCGGCCACGGCACTGCCGGTGGGGGATTGGTGGAGGACCTGGCTGATCTCCGCTTTTAGTTTGAGCGTTCGAAGCTTTAACAGCTCAAGCCAGTCGTCAAGACCCTGGGCCGCTTCGGCTTCCCCTTTTAGCTTCAACTGGAAGTTTGACGCGTAATTGCCGTCCGCCACCTGCACTGAGACCGGAGCAAGGTTGGCGTCCTGTGAAACGCCGGCCTTCAGTTCGAGAGCGTCGAATCGGAACCGTTTAGTGACCTTTGAGCCGAGTTCGAGCTCCGCGTACAAGAAGGCGAACACTGATGGCTCGATCCGAAACTGCGTATCCGGGTCTGGGAAGATCCACTTGACGGTACCGTCAGCGGTGGGATCGAAATCGTTGACCATTGAACAGCTGTTGCCATTTGGGCATTCCACGCCAAGCCTGAAATCTACCCCCACTTCAGCAGTTGCTTCGAAGCCTGCACGTGCCAAGTTTATCTTGCCTTCCAATTCCAGCCCGACTCCAACAGGCACCTGACCGCCGAACAGCAGCGCAAGTGGACCGCCAGCAGGGATTGTGTACTCAAAAGCCTCGAGCTTGCACTCCACCTTCCCCGAGAACTCGACGTTCAAGATAGGGGAGACCTTTACAGAGGCCCTCGGTTTGCCATTCAGAACAAGGCGTTCCAACTGATTTCGGACAAGTAAATCCACAGACAGGTTGGCGTCGACATTGAAAGAGACGGGTTGCGAAAGCGAGAGCGGTAATCTTGGGAAGGTCGTCTCGCACTCGAACGGACCAAGCAAATAGAGCGTCTGAGCTTGCGCCGGTTGTGATGCAAAGAAGTAGCCATCGTTCAATCTCTGAACTGAACTAGGCCGAGGGATGAAGTCAAACGACCCATTCGGCAGCCGGTTGATTTCATATTCATCGAACAGAATCTGTGGGATTTCAATCTCAGCAAAAGTCAGATCGAGTGATTCATCGATCTCGATCTGTGTGAACATCTCATCCAGCGGGATGACTTCAAACGTCACTTCGACTGTCTGGCCACTGCCCGAGGCGTCAGTAACCCGGCCGCCGACAGGGAGTTCGCCCGTGCCAATAATAATGTCACCAACAGACGGTAGATCGATACCGCTGAGACGCAGGGTGTAGCGCTGTGAGCTGGGCGTGGATTCCGCGATGTCGATCGGCTCGTCCTCGACCTGGTCGTCTGTCACAAGCACTGCGCCATCGACAGGCGTAGCTATGTACACGAGTATCGGCGGTGACTGACGATCACCTACCGATGCAGTGACAATCGCAGAGCCTACGGCAACCGCTGCCCTGACAGTCCCGTCAGAGTCAACCGTGATCGAATCTGGATCACTCGAATGCCAGGTCACCCCGGTGGATCTGGAGCCGCTCGGAAGACTCACCTTAAGAGTTTGAGTTTCACCTAGAGCCGTCAGCAGCACAGAGGATGGAGAGACGCTGAGTGTATGGTCGTCCAGACGTTGACCAGTTCCTTGTGCGGAGGTGTCGTCAGTATTTGCTGCTGCCGGCAGGTCGCTATCATCATTTCCGTTATTGAGCGTTACGGCGATGACAACCACAACGACGACCAGAGCGACCGCTCCGAAGGAAACTGCGGCGAGCCATTGACGATTCAAAAGCGACACCTCAAAGGTAAGTCAGTAAAACCAGCATTATAGCCACACTACGCAACCTCATCGTGAATCAACCCAGATCAAACAGGCCATCCAGAGCTCAGCGTACCGCCGATTCATTCCATCAGCTGAAAAGTTAATAGACCGTTCAGAACGCCTTGGAACGGCATTATTACGGCAGGTCTGTGTTCATGGTGGAGGCGGGGGAGCGACTGTGTTGATTGTCAATGTCTCAGCGTGCCGGTTCTGGCGTCCACGGTGTTTTTCTCCTGGTGATCGTGTTGAGCAAAATGACGAGCTTTCGCACCACTGCTGTGAGTGCGACCTTCTTAGGCTTTCCTGCT